>JBLMYN010000267.1:0-5295 GCA_050258305.1 Actinomycetota bacterium | reverse complement strand
ACGACGCATAACTTCATGTTCAGCACCGCTGTGCACTACCGGTTTTGAAAATCATCCCCTAGCCCACGCCTGCGCCGTGCAGGGGCGACCGACTAGCAGCGATTTTCGCTCGTTGGGGTGAGTCGGCAGACCTGTGATTGCGCCTGAATGCGCTCGCTTCCAATCAGCGCAAGGATATAAGCCGTTCTGACGCACGGAGCCCAACGCCAATGAAGGGATGGCTCAACTTCGCTTATGGCACGGTCACCGTAACGGTGGCCGTGGCCACCTGGCCGCTTTGCGTCCATGCCACCGCCACAACCTTGTGCGTTCCGGCCGTCATCTTCAGGAACGTGATGCCGTGCTGCGCGGCAAAATTGTGAAAAGTCGCTCTGGAGATATTGTCCACGTAAATCCGCAGCGCGCTGTAGGGCGATGCCGGATACGGCGGCGTTCCCACAAACATGATCACGTAGCGATTGTCGGTAACCTCCGCCTGGCAAATGGTCACTCCCGGATCGGTTTCCGGCATACACGAGGGTTCATCCAGCCCGAACACGTTGATCTTTATCGCCTTTTTGGTCACGGCGCCCAGGCTGTTCCAGGCCTGCAGCACGACGTTGTGCTCGCCCGGTTCAATCAACAATCTGCCCTCAAAAATCTTCTGGTTGGACTGCGTATAAAAGAGCCGGTTATCCACGTAGATATTGAAGCCGGTGATGGGGCACGCGGCGGCATCGGCGGCCGCAAGGAACGGCGGGAACTCCGGCTCATCGCCCCCGGTCGGCGTGATGTTGGAGATGAAGGGCGCCTCGCAGGTTGGGGCATCGGAGACGATCTGGACGTTCGTCTGGTTCTGGAACTCAGAACCATTGGATGTCCGCGCCACCACCGTGATGTTCTGCAAGCCGCGCGGCAGCGTGATGGCGGCTTCCGTCTCGCGAGCATTGTCATTGTAGCTGACGGTCTTCAGGCGGCTCCCGGCAAATGTCTTCAGTGACACAACGGGGCTTGCGGACGATTGCGCCGCCGCATGGACCAGCACGCCGCCTTTCGCTTCGGTAAGGTTGGCCGGCGCGCAAACTCTTACGTTAGGATCGAAACCCGGCACGCACGTCGGGGCCGCCTGTTCATTCACCGTTACGCGGACGGTCTTGTTGAACACCGTGCCGTCCCACGTCCAGGCCTGCACCACCACCCTGTGCGTTCCCAGCGTGGCATTGAATTTTCCCGACAGTGCGGCCTGCCCGTATTGCGCGAACTGCAGGCGGTTATCCATGTAAACGTGCACCGTTGTCACCTGACAGGAGGAAGATACGGCGGCGTCGATCTGAAAGTGGGAGCTGACCGTCGCGCCGTTCTTCGGGGTTGCGATGTCAACGGCGCCGGTGCATTGCGCCGCTGCGTGGGCTGAAGCCGCAATGGCGAGCGCAACAAGGAAAAGCGTCCTGGGGACAAACATGAGAACCTCCGTGCGCCCCAGCATGAAACAGGCTCTTATCCACGATCCGTGACTGCGGTCACCCGAAAACCACCTAACCAGTCTTAACACCGGCGGGTGGCACAGGCGAGTCAGGCAAACCCGGGGCTTTTTTGGGGCAGAGGGCGGCACACCTTTGATTCCGGTGCAACCCTCAACTCTCAATTGACCCCCGGTGCGGCAGCAGCTTACCATTAAGGTAACCATTCCACTCATGTCGAAACAGGTTTTCTACGATCCGGGACGGAAGCGCTGGACCCGTCTGCGTCTGCTGCTGGACGCGATTGGCATTGTGATTACGGCGCTGGCCCTGTTCTTTATTGTCAGCGTGTTCTTCCAGAAGGAGTCGCTGCCGCCGGCCCTTCTCCCCGCCCAGGCGCGAAACCTGCATGCGTTGAAACAACGCGAACACAAGAAGAAGATCCGGACAAAGGGAACACACCGCCTGACCAAGGCGCCCGCTTCACAGGTGGTCCTGAATACTGATGAGGGAATCCGCGCCGCTTATTACGTGACGTGGGACGCGGCCAGCTTTGTCTCTTTGAAGCAGTACTATCCGCAGATCGACCTGCTCTTTCCGGAATGGCTGCACGTGCTCACGCCGGACGGCAACATCCAGAGCGTGGATGACAATAACCGTCCCTTCTGGGTCGTCCAGAATGGGCACATTCATTCACCCGATGACAAGGTCATGCCTTTCCTTCACGCGGAAAAGGCAAACGTGGATGTGCTTCCGCTGGTCAATAATTTTGATCCGGTCGCCCGGCAGTGGCTCACCAACGTCGGCGATTTCTTGAATGATCCGCAGGCGCGGCAGAATTTTCGCTCGCAACTGATGCAGTTTCTGGCCAGCAACCACTTCAAGGGCGCGAGCGTGGATTTCGAGGAGATTCCCCTTTCCGCCCAGCCGGGGTTCCGGGCACTGATCAGCGAATTGGGCCAGGACCTGCATGCGCGTGGCCTCAAGCTCTATATCAACGTTCCCGTGGCCGACCTGGATTACGACTACAAAGCGCTGGCCGCGAGTTCTGATGGCCTGATTGTGATGAACTATGATCAGCACCAGGTCACCAGCGGGCCCGGGCCCGTGGCGGCGCAGGACTGGTTCGTCAGCAACCTGAAGCAGGCGCTGAAGGATATCCCGAAAACCAAGATCATCTGTTCGATCGGGAGTTACGGATATGACTGGGCGCTGAACCCGAAGACGCACCGCGTGGTTTCCGTGGAGACCAACAACGTCCAGGAGGCGTGGCTGCACTCGGGCGAATCCGATGCGCCGATCGCGCTCGACTCCGACTCCCTGAACCCGCATTTTGCCTACATGGAAGAGGATGGCTCGGAACACCAGGTATGGTTTCTGGATGCGGTGACCGCGCTCAATGAGATGCGCGCCGCCCGCGAGTTGGGAATCCGCACCTTCTCGCTGTGGCGTCTGGGGTCTGAGGACAAGTCGCTCTGGTCGATCTGGGACAATCCCAACGATCCTGATGCAGAAAAAAAGCTCAAGACTGTGCCCGCGGGCGAAGACGTGGACCGTGAAGGATATGGCGACATCCTCTATGTTCAGCACGAGCCCGCGCCCGGCCAGCGCGCCGTTACTCTGGATCATGACACTGATTTGATCACGGCGGAAAAAATGACCGTGCTGCCCCGGCCTTACCAGGTCAATCAATACGGCCGCAAACCAAGAGAGGTTGCGCTCACTTTCGATGACGGGCCTGATCCCACGAACACGCCGCGCATTCTTGACATCCTGAAGCGGGAGCATGCTCCGGCTACCTTCTTTCTTATCGGCCTTGAGGTGCAGAAGTTCCCGGCGCTGGCCCGGCGTATTTATCAGGAAGGCCACACGGTTGGCAATCACACGTTCAGCCATCCCGATATCAGCGAGGTCTCGCAGCGCTATATCGATTTTGAGATGAACCTGACGGAGCGGCTGTTCGCGAGCAAGCTGGGCGTAAAGCCGCTGTTCTTCCGTCCGCCGTACGCCATTGACCAGGAGCCCGACGTGGCCGAGCAGGTGGTTCCTGTGGAGCACGTGCAGAAGCTGGGATTCATCACCATAGGATCAAAGATCGACCCGGACGACTGGCAGAAAGGCCGGAAAGCGGAAGACATTGTGAACGCCGTGCTGACGCAGGCAGGCAAATTCGCGACTGCCGGGTGCGAGAGCCACGATCCGCCCATGTGCGGCAACATTATTCTGTTGCACGATGGCGGCGGCAATCGTGAGGCCACCATCAAGGCCCTGCCCCAGATCATTGAAGGGCTGCGCAAGAACGGCTTCAAAATCGTGAGCGTGGCAGACCTGCTGGGCAAGACGCGAGCGCAGGTGATGCCGCAGCTTGCGCCGGACGAAATCTGGGGCGCGCGGCTGAACGATGCGATTTTCACCATCGGGCAGGGCTTGATGATGTTCATCTTCCTCGTGTTCCTGTCCGGCGATCTGCTCATGAGCGCGCGGCTGCTGGGCATTGGCGCGCTGGCAACGTTTGACCGGCTGCGCAAACCCCCGCCGGCTCCGCCCGCCGATTTCAAGCCGCCGGTGACGGTTATCATTCCCGCCTTCAACGAAGAGAAGGTGATTGAGCACACGGTGCGTTCGGTGCTCGAGTCAGACTACCCGGCGCTGCGCACCATCGTGGTGGATGATGGCTCGCGCGATGGCACCTCCCAGGTGGTGCAGGAAAAGTTTGCCGACGAGGTTGCGAGCGGCAAAGTACTGCTGCTGCGCAAGGCCAACGGCGGAAAAGCGGCGGCGCTGAACCACGCGCTCCAGTACACGAATGATGAGATCTACGTCGGCATTGATGCTGACACCATGATTGCGCCCAACGCCATCTCGCTTCTCGTGCCGCATTTTTATGATTCCAAGATCGGGGCCGTGGCGGGCAATGCCAAAGTGGGCAACCGCGTAAATCTGTGGACGCGTTGGCAGGCGCTGGAATACATCACCAGCCAGAATTTTGAGCGCCGCGCCCTGAACGTGTTTGGCGCCGTCAGCGTCGTTCCGGGCGCCATTGGCGCGTGGCGCACTGAAGCCGTGCGAGCAGCCGGAGGCTACCACATGGATACGGTGGCTGAAGACGCAGACCTCACCATGTCATTGCTGGAACGCGGCTGGAACGTGGTGAATGAGGATCGCGCGCTCGCGTTCACTGAGGCTCCCACCACGGCCAACGGGCTGATGCGGCAGCGCTTCCGCTGGTCGTTCGGCATTCTGCAGGCGACCTGGAAGCATGGCCAGGCCATTCGCCGCCGCAGCCGGCTGGGCTGGATCGCGCTGCCCAATATCATCGTTTTTCAGATCATGCTCCCGCTGCTCTCGCCCTTCATCGATCTCATGTTTGTGGTGGGCACTGTGAAGTTCCTGCTGGAGCGCTACTTCCACCCGGAAAGCAGCGATCCGCGCAGCTTTGAGCAACTGGTCCTGTATTTCGTTCTCTTCCTTGTCATCGACTTCATTGCCTCCGCGCTGGCCTTCCTGCTGGAGCGGCGCGAGGAAGGTCGCGGCGAAGACATGCAACTGCTGCTGCACCTGTGGCTGCAGCGCTTCTCCTACCGGCAAGTGTTTTGCGCCGTCCTGTTGAAGACCGTGAAGCGCGCGATGGATGGCAAGCCGTTTGCCTGGGACAAACTGGAGCGCACGGCCGCCGTCACTCGGGTCGCGCCGGAGCCGGGATTACAAGTGTCCAAGACAGAGTCGATGTAGATGTCCGCTAATCATTGATTCTGCGTTGAACAAGATCTATTCTTTGTCCTTTTTGTCCGAGGCGCGAAAATCCTGCGTCTCCGCTCATGCGCAAATCGTCGTACAATCGCGATGCTTTCAGGAT
>JBLMYN010000266.1:0-17057 GCA_050258305.1 Actinomycetota bacterium | reverse complement strand
AGGTAGTCTCTCAGCCGGGTCTCATGCAGCAGGCTGCCTTCGCTGGCTTTCATCTTCATCTGGGCAACGCTGTCGATGTCGCGATTCAACGCTGCCAGCGTCGCCGTGGCTTGCGCATTGGTTAGCTTGTGACTGGATACGGCCTTTTCCACGTTCTCGCGCGCGACGAGCGCCCGGTTAATGTCTTTATCCAGGGCGTTGAGGTCTGCATGAATTTTCAGATCCAGCGCCAGGCGTGCTTCCAGGTCCTGCTGAGTGGCATGGAGCCGCGGGTCGAGCGCTACCGCGAACCTCTCTCGCGTTTGCCGGCCGCCGTAGTCGAGCACAACCGAATAGGTGCCGGGCACCACCACAGGGCCCTCGACGGAATCCTCAAGCCCGCCCGCCGCAATAGGAGCATGGTAGCCGGCGACCTCCGTCGCATACGGGTAGCGCAGGTCCCACTGGAAGCGGTTCATCCCCGGCTCAATGGCTGTAAGCTTCGCTTCCTTTTTTCGAATCTGCAGGTCGGTGCTTTCTCCGCTGTGGTCCACTTCCTGCGCGGCATTCTCTTCATGCTTGCCGGTTTGCGCCTGGCCCTGCGGTTCTTTGCCGGCTTCTTTCTCCTTTTCCCTTCTCTCTTTTTCCGTGGCGAGGTGCAGAGCGAAGCGGCGAATCACTTTGCCCTGAGCGTCATTGAACTGCAGCGTGACGGGCGTCTTGCCGTCATAGTTCTGGGGAAGGTGGAAGAAGACTGTCGCCCCGAACGGCGGGTTGTAACCGGCATCCGGTGGACGCCTTCTGTCCGAGCCGGGAACACCGTAGTCATGCGTCAGCCAGGCTTTCTCAGGAGCGAAGAGGGAAGCTGCGCTGTCTTGCACCGCCGGTTTCTTGGTCAACTGCTCGAGAACCGTCAAATTATCGAGAACCCAGAAGGCGCGCCCATGCGTGGCTGCCACCACTTCGCCCTCGCGCGGGTTGATGGCGATGTCACGCACCTCGGCGACAGGCAGGTTGAGCGTGAGAGGCTGCCAGTGCGAGCCCGTGTCAAGGCTGAAATAAACAGTGCTGCGCGTACCCAGAAACAGCAAATTGGAATCGTTGGGGTCCTGTCGCAGGTCGAAGACAAATTCATCTTGCGGCAGGCCGGTGGTAATGGCGGTCCAGTGCCGCCCCAGATCGGTGGTCTTGAAAATGTAAGGCCGGAAATCATCCCACATGTAGCGCCGGGCCGTGAGATACGCAGTTTGCCTGTCCGTGTGTGAAGGCTCAATGCAACTGATCCAGGCGTCAGGCAGTCCGGGAGGAGTAACGGTCTGCCAATTCTTCCCACCGTCCGTGGTGATGTGGGCAAGGCCATCATCAGACCCGGCCCAGATCACGTTGCCGTCGCGAGGAGAAACTGCGAGCGCCGAAATCGAAGGATAAATCTCCGCGCCCGACTGGTCCAGATCCACCGGACCGCCGCTCGGCGCTTCCTTGCCTGGCTCGTTGCGAGTGAGATCAGGAGAGATCTTCTTCCAGGTTTGGCCGTAGTCGTCACTCTTGAACACATACTGCGCGGCAAGGAGCAGTTCCTTCGGGTTGGCCGGCGAAAACAGGATGGGATGCGTCCAGCCAAAGCGGTTCTTGAGTTCGCCTGAAGATGCGCCTTCCTGATAGAACGGCCACGGGCTCACGCTCTTATATTGGTCGGTACGCCGATCCTGCCTGAGAAAGATGCTGAAGTAACCGCTGCCATAGGTGATCTTAGGATCGTCCGGCTGTGGCACGGAGTACGTGCTTTCACCATAGGCGACGCTGTGCCAGGCGGAGAGAGGAATCGTGCCTCCTCTGCTGGCGCTCGGCCCCTCAAATGCGCCTTCGTCCTGCTGCGCGCCGTAGATGTGATACGGGAACTGGTTATCGAGGTTTACGTGGTAGAACTGGCCGGTCGGCTGATTGTGTTCCGTGCTCCATGTCTTGCCGCCATCGGTTGACACGGTAGCGCCACCGTCGTTGCCTTCAAGCAGGATGCGGGTATTGTTCGGGTTGATCCATACCACGTGATTATCGCCATGCGGCGTGCGCAGCTTGGTAAATGATTTAGCTCCGTCATGCGAAACCCAGAGCGCGTCGACTTCAGGCGCGTACACAGTATCAGGGTCTTTGGGGTCAGCATAGATCGTCATGTAATAAAACGCGCGCTGTCTCAGCTTCATCTCGTCATTGACGCGCCGCCACGTGGCTCCAGCATCATCGGAGCGGAACACGCCGCCGTCTTTTGCCTGGATGATGGCGTACACCGTGTCCGGCTTGCTGGCGGCAATGGACAAGCCGACGCGGCCCAGGACCGTCTGCGGCAAGCCGGGATTACGCGTGATCTTGCTCCAGTGCGTGCCGCCATCCGTAGTTTTGTAAATGCCGCTGCCGGGACCGCCGCTGGAAAGGCTCCACGGCGTGCGAATGGCTTGCCACATGGCCGCGTACATCAGGTCAGGGTGGTTCGGGTCCATCACCAGACTGATGGCTCCGGTCTTGTTGTCCACGAAAAGAATCTTCTGCCAGGTTTTGCCGCCGTCCGTGGACTTAAAAACGCCCCGCTCGGCATCGGGAGCAAACACATGACCCATCGACGCAACATAGACCACATTGGCGTCTCGTGGATCCACCAGGATGATGCTGATAGAGTGCGCATCGCGCAGTCCGGTAAAGTGCCACGTCTGGCCGGCGTCAGTGGATTTGTAGACGCCGTCGCCGGGGATCATGTCGGTGCGGATATCAGCTTCTCCCGTACCCACGTAGATCGTCCTGGGATCGGACGGGGCCACGGCCAGAGCGCCGATGCTGGAGCTCGGTCCCGGCAGCTTGCCATCAGAGATGTTTTTCCATTCAACGCCCTCGTCGGTGCTTCTCCAAACGCCGCCACCCACTGTTCCCGCGTAAAAGAGGTTGTCATTTCCCGGAACGCCGCTCACGGTCACCACGCGCCCGCCGATGTACGGCCCGACACAACGCCATTTAAGTTTGCTGATCAAGGCTTGGGGTGTAAGAGGCCCTGAGCTTTGCGACCCCGCGAGTACAGGAAGCACCGCTGCTATGGCAACAACAAGAAGAGCGCGAGCATTCAGAACATTGAAGAGACGTCTCATGATTCCATTCCCCTGGCGGAATTTACGTATAAATTCCTGCGCGTGTGAATATACACCTCTGAACACGATATTTCTTCAGTTACGTCCCGCCTTTACGTTTCGCCAAAACCGGGCGAAAGCATGCGCCTCCGGGCGGGCATGAGTTGCAGGCTAGCTGGTTGGAATGCCCATTTCAAAGTTAAAGAAGTTCTTTGGATCGTAGTTCTGCTTTATCCCAATCAGCCGGTCGAGATTGTCTGCGTAATAGTACTTGAGCAGCGCCTTGCGTCCGTCGGGAGTGTCAGGATTGGGGACAAGATCCTTGTCAGGAAAGTTGATGAACGCCCCCTCCGTGAATGGCTTCATGGTTTCGCGAAAATTTTTGATCCACGCGAGGCAGCGTTCGCCCAGGGGTTTGTCCTTCTCGTTCGCCCACCACGTCTGATACTGGAGTATGAACGGCTTGTTGCGGAATGGGAAACAACTCCAGTCGTCTCCGGGCGGCCTGGCTATTGCGCCGCCCATGCAATGAAGGCTCAGATACCGGCGCGCCTCGGGCTCAGCCTTGCTGCCCTCAAGATATTTCTTGATCGTCTGCATCGCCTCAGCAGAGAACCCTGAACGGGGGAAACAGGATGAGACCTTGTGCGGGTAGAAGCCGCCGTCGCAGGTGTCCTTGGGTGGTTTTTCCCGGCCCAATGCGCGCAGAGCGGCCAGCGGAGGTCCAGGCTGGTATTCCGGGTGGTGCACCGGCCCCGTGGGTTTGGGATATACCGGTTCGAAGGTAGCCTTGCCTGCCGAGTAGGTGTGGGGCAGCAGGCGTGGCAGGTAAGCCCGGACCTGAGCCTCGTCTCCCAGGAAGTAGCCGGCCACGATGATCGGCGCGTCCTCGCCGCCCGGCGTAGTCACACGGCAAAACGATGTCAGCTTGTGTTCCTTGTCGCTGGGAAAGTTTGCGCACCATTCTTCCATCACCTTCAGCGTCCACTCCGGATTTTCCCAGGCGACGGTAAACTGCCAGAAAGGAATGGAAACATCGGCGAGTGAGAACTGAAACTCCGTGACAACGCCAAAATTGCCGCCACCGCCGCCGCGAACAGCCCACGACAGGTCGTGGTCCCGGCCGGCGTTGGTGATGATCTCTCCGTCGGCCCTGACCATGTTAAAGTCGAGTAGACGGTCGCACGTAAGGCCCAGCGCGCGCGAGTACGGACCCCAGCCGGCGCCCTGCACCAGCCCTCCCACACACACGTCGCCACAGCCGCCGCCGGGCAGGATGCGTTTCCTCGCGAATAACTCGTTATACAGATAGCCGAGCTTTGTCCCGGCGCCGATCCACGCAGTTTTCTGGTCGCTGGAGAAGGATATCTGGTGGATTTCAGAGAGGTCGATCATCAATACATTGTTGGCGGAGCACATGCCCTCATGCTGATGTGCGCCGGAGCGGATGCGAACGTGGAGTCCGCCGGATCTCGCGTCATGGAGGGCGCGTTTTACGTCATCCGGGTTCCCGCAATAGTAGATAGAGTCTGGGTGGTAGTCAAAGCGCGCATTGGCGATGCGCCGGTCGTCATTGTATGTGGGATCTCCCTTTCGGACGATTCTCATGGGAACTCCAGCTCCAGATATTCGACACCTTGCCGGGAAGGGTGTGCAGGGACAACGTGACAACGATAGGGAGTTGCTGCGCTGTTTGTCAAGGTTCGTATCACGATATTGTTGCCGGTTTCCCAAAAACCCTTCAAACTCCTTTTCTTTTACAAAAAGGAGAATCAAGTGTCTTAAAATGACTCAAATCACGGCGCTCAGCGGTTTGCATGGCCGGGAGCTGAGCGCGGAGAAAGAACGGCCAGGTCGGAGGAGGATTTGCCGTTTGGGCGTGTGCAAATTGAAAGCAGAGGCCCCTGACTGCGGCCTCGATTTGCACACCGGGCCGGATTTAACAGTGGTACAAACGGCCCTTGTTTTTTCTATTGCAAAGGAGAAACGCCAATGCCAAAAATCACAGAAGACAACAGAGTCCTCAGCCGGATGTATGGCCGTCAACTAAGCGCAGCAGAAGTGGAGCAGGTCAGCGGAGGATTTATTCTCACCCACGTCTGCACCTTCGATTTCACCACCTGCACGGCCGATGGCGACGGGTGCGAAACAATACCTCAATGCCCGTAGGGCCAAAGACGCAAAATAGCCGTAATTGGGAGTAGCTCAACATATCAGCAGCAAAAGGCCATTGGCGCCAGCCTTTGGCCTTTGCTGTTGGTGTTTTCACAGTTACCGTTTCTCTGTTTTCCACTCAGTCGGCGCAATCTGCGGATGATCTCTATAGAGTGGATCCAGCAGCTCCGCCGAGATCGCCTCAAGAATGCGACCGACAGCACCACTCAGATTCAGCTGCGATTGCTGTATCAGGTTGAAGCGCGAACCGTGTCCCTCTGCCCGAAAAGGCAGCGCCAAGAGGTTCCCACCGTATTGCTGCGCCGCCTGCTTCTCAGGCCCACGCAGCGGGCGTACAATGGGTCGCCGCAACCGCAGGCCTTGACCCTCGTTTCAGCTTGACCCTAATTCAGCGGTTGCTTTGCATTGAGTATCCGGCGGCACGAAGCAGCCGCTCACGGAAGCACGGGCTGCGCCCAACTTAGTTCGAGCTGCGAGCGAAGTAACAGGGCGCCCATGTGTTCCGCGCTTACGAAAAAAGGAGAGCAGCATGTCATCGTCTTCCAGTTTCCCTCTTCCACACCAGCAAAGCAGGTCTGGTTCCAACAATCCTCTTAAGTTCCGGTTGGTCGGGCTGCTTGCGTTCCTGTTTGCCCTTGCGGCGGTTGCGCCCCGGTTGCTCACCGCTGAAGACGGGCACAGCGTCTCTCCGCAGAAGCTGCCGGGATTGCGGGCCGCCGCCACGATCATCCGTGACAAGAATGACATTGCTCATATCAAGGCAGGTAACGAACACGACATGGCCTTCCTGCAGGGTTACATCCATGCGCAGGACCGGCTGTTTCAGATGGATGTGAGCCGCCGCGAAGCCAGCGGCACGCTGGCTGAACTCGTGGGTCCCGCGGCGCTGGCCCAGGATGTGCAACTGCGGACGCTTGGCCTACGCCGGGCCGCCGAGCGTTCCTTGCCGCTGCAGTCGCCGCGCGCGCTGGTGATCCTGCAGGCCTATGCTGACGGGGTAAACGCCTGGGTTTCCACGCACCCGCTGCCGCCTGAGTATCACGCGCTTGAGCTGACGCATTTTCAGCCCTGGACGGTGGTGGACTCGCTGGCCGTAGTGAAGCTGATTGCGTTCGGGCTCTCCTTCAACCTCAATGACATTCAGGCGACCACAGAGCTGCTGAGCTTCCAGCAGGCTGGAAACGCCGCCGGCTTTGACGGCACAAAGATGTTCTTTGATGACATTGAGCGCTCCGCGCCCTTTGACCCCGCGTCCACAGTTCCCGACGCGTCAGTCCCGCTGGGCGATCAGGTGGCGCGCAAAACTGCAAAGCCCGGGGCGCCGGCCGCGGGAATCCGCGCCGCTACGCTCTCGCTGGCGGAAGCATATCTGGAGAAGACCCGGGACATTCCCCTGCTGCGCCACGCGCGCGATCAGCAGATAGAAGGCGCCTCCAACGAGTGGGCCATCGGCGGCGTGCTCTCCACCACCGGAGCGCCGCTGCTTGAAAACGACCCGCACCTGTCTCTGGGTGAGCCGGCAACATGGTATCCGGTCCACCTGCAAGCCGGCGCTCTGGACGTGATCGGCAACGGCTTTCCCGGCACTCCTGGTGTCACGCTGGGGCACAACCGTTTTCTCTCCTGGGGCGCAACCAATGACGGCATTGACGCCACGGACGTTTTTCAGGAACAGGTTGTGCCCGATCCTACCTCGCCCAGCGGCCTGAGTTCCCTCTTTAAGGGCAAGCTCGAACACATCATTCCCATTCCCGAGGTCTTCCGCGAGAACAACGTCGGCGATGGAATTCCTGACAACCTCACGACCGTTCCCGCAGGCGGACCCATTCCCGCCGCGACACTGATCATTCCGCGCCGCAACAACGGCCCAATTATTCAGTTGGACACCAGCACCGGATTTGCGCTGAGCGTGCAGTGGACCGGCTTCAGCGGCACGCGGGAACTGGATGCGGTGCTGATCTGGGCCTCTGCGCACAATCTGAAAGAATTCGAGCAGGGCCTGCCTTTCTTCTCCTGCCCGCCGCAGAACATCGCTTATTCTGACGTGCGCGGCAATATTGCTTACTTCGCTGTGGGCGAGATGCCGGTGCGTGAAGACCTGCAGGCCAACACCGTCAACGGCGTGCCGCCATTCTTTATCCGCAACGGCACCGGAGGCAACGAATGGCTGCCGGTCATCCATCCCCAGCCGCATCAGGCAATTCCGTTTGAAATACTGCCCGCCTCGGAGATGCCGCACATCATCAATCCGCGCGCCGGATTCTTCGTGAACAGCAACAATGATCCCGCCGGCGTTACGCTGGGCAATAATCCCCTGGGCAGGTTGCGGCCGCGAGGCGGCATCTACTATCTGGGCTATACGTTCGATGCTGGGTTCCGCTCAGGACGCATTACAGAACTCATCCGCCGGAAAATTGCCGATGGCAAAATCTCCTTTGCCGATGTGCAGAAGATCCAGGCAGATGTGGGATTGCACGACGCAGAGTTCTTTGTCCCGTTCATCACCCAGGCTTTTGATCATGCGCTGGCTCATGCCGGCGTGAGTCCGCAACTGGCGCAGCTTTCCGGCGATCCCGCCATCGTGGAAGCCGTGGGCCGGCTTCGCGCCTGGGACTTCACCACGCCCACGGGGCTTTCCGAAGGCTTTGATGGCGGCGATGTTGGCGGTCCGCCGTTCGTGCGCTCTGGTACCGAGATTGCGAACAGCGTCGCAGCCACTCTGTACAGCGTATGGCGCAGCCGGTTCATCAATGAGACCATTGGAGCCACGCTGGGAAAATTCGGGCTGGCCTCCGTGGCTGCCGGGCTTCCCGGACAGAGCGACCTCAAGGCGCTGCGTAACCTGCTGGAGAATTTTTCCACCGGCCACGGCGTTGGCGCTTCAGGCGTGAACTTCTTCCAGGTAGCGGGAGTGACCGATCCGGGCGACAGCCGCGACATCGTCATTCTGCAAAGCCTGCGGGACACGCTGACCCTGCTCGCCAGTCCAGCTTTCGCAGACGCGTTCGGCGGGTCGACCAACCAGAACGACTACCGCTGGGGTAAGCTGCACCGCATCACGTTTGCCCATATTCTGGGCGCACCCTTCAGCATTCCACCCGCGGGCGGAGCCTTCCCGCAGCCCCTGCCGAATCTGCCCGGCATACCGACAGATGGCGGATTCCAAACCGTGGATGCGGCCAGCCATTCCGTTACCGCCTCAACCGTGAACGGCTTCACCTTTGGATCAGGCCCTTCACAGCGTTTTGTCGGCGAGGCGCGGCATGAAGGAGTGCGCGGCGTGAGTTCATTGCCGGGCGGCGTCAGCGGCGTGCTGGGCAGCCCGTTCTATGTGAACCTGCTGCCGCAATGGCTCACCAACCATGCCTATGACCAGCTCTTCCGGCAGGACGATCTCGAGCACAATATTCTGAACGTGAGCAAGTTCGTTCCGGCCAGGCGTTGAGCACACGCAACACGCGCAGTTTATCGCAGGGCAGCCTCAGGGCTGCCCTGTTTGAAGCTCCGCGGCGTATCGCCGTTCCTGAGTGCAACTCCATGTGATGAGCGCTGAAACTCACTTTCGCCGGGAGTTCAGCTGATCGAGAGTGCGCTTCAAGTGCTCGAGCTTCTGCCCTGCCTCGCCGAGCTTGCCTGCAGCTGTGAGCCGCTGGTAGTCGGAAAGGTCCCTGGCAGCTTCGGCAATCAACGCCTGCAATTCCGGCTCGCTTCGACTCGGCGGCGCGGATGCCGCTGCTGGTATCTCCTGCGGAGTTACGGACTCGATGCTCGGTGCGGCGTTGCCAAACAACGAAGCCATTGCCGCTTCGAACGTCGGCCCGTAGGCAAGGCGGTCCTGCAGCGCGAGCACAACGAGCCGCAACTCCGGCATGGGACTGCGCTCGGCCTGCAGGTAGATCGGCTCCGCGTACAAGAGCGCGCGCCCAAACGGAATCACCAGAAGGGCTCCCCGGCGCACGTGCGAGCCCTGCTGGTTCCACAGCGAGAGCTGTCCGGAGAGCTGGGCGTTCTGGTCGATGCGCGCCTCAATCTGCAGCGGCCCATCCACCAGCTTGGTTTTGGGGAAGTCGTAGACCACAGCCGTGCCGTAATGCGCTCCGTCGCTGCGTCCCGCGATCCAGCCGATCATGTTGTTCCGGTTCACCGGCGTGAAGGGTAGTATCTCCACGAATTCAAGGCTGCTTTCGTGCGGCAGCTTCATCAGCACGAAATTCGGCTCCATGGGCTCGGCGGCCTGTTCCCCGCCTGGACTCGAGCTGATCTGGCTGGCCACATTCCACAGGTCCTCGCGGTTGTAGAACATCTGCGGGTCAGTCATGTGATAAAGCCCGTATACCTCGGCCTGCATTGCCAGCAGCAACTCAGGATAGCGAACGTGCTTGCGCAAAAACTCCGGCATGGCCGAAGCGTCCTTGAACAGGCCCGGGAAAACTCGCTGGTAGGCCGCGATAATCGGGTCCTTCGGATCAAACACGTAGAAGGTCGTGGTGCCGTCGTAGGCATCGATCACGGCCTTTACGCTGTTGCGAATGTAATTGATGCTGTCGCCGTTGAGACGATAATGGCTGGAGTAAGGGTACGAGTCTGACGTGGTGAATGCGTCCATCATCCAGTACAGCCGTCCATCTTCGCCAATCACGATGTAAGGGTCTTGTTCAAACGTGAGAAATGGAGCCAGGGTTGAGACGCGCGTTCGCACATCGCGCCGCATCAGCAGCCTGCTCTGATCGTTGACATCGTCGCTGAACGGAAGCTTGCCGAGGTCGCCGCGATCGATGGCCACCAGTATGCGGCGCATGAACCCGTTGAGCACGATCCCGTCTTTCCCCTCATAGGACGTGAAGCTGTTGGTTTCGCCTTGCGGGTAATTGAACTCCTTTTGCCGGGTCTTCACATACACATCCGTGTTGGTCAGCTCGCCGAAGTAAACTTCAGGCCGCGTAACCTTGAGACCGGGCACGGTGCTCTGGACCGGCATGTTGCTGAGATAGAGGTTGGGCAGCCCCTCCGGGGTGAACCCGTTCACTGAATTCATGGTTACACCATAGCCGTGGGTGTAGATCAGCTTCTCATTGATCCAGTTGCGGCTGCTCTCAGGCAGTTTCTGGACGTTCAACTCGCGCGTTGCCAGCATGACCTCTCTGAGTTTGCCGTTGATCTCGTAACGGTCGATGTCGACGTCAGGAAAGTCATAGTAGGTGCGTATTTCCTGTATCTGCCGCAACGTGTCCTGCAGGGCACGCCAGTCCCAGAGCCGGATGTTCTGCAGCGTGGGCTGATTTGCCGCCGCGTCGGCCGCGGCCAGGCTGGCGTCTGCCGGGAACTCATGCTGCGTTATCCGGTCGAGATCGTAGGCCTGCCGGGTAGCTTTGATGTTGTTGGTGATGTACGGCTGTTCGCGGACAAGCTCATTCGGCTTGACAATAAAGCTCCTGACGTAGCCGCCAATCACCTGCAGCACAAAATAAGCGGCAATCACGGGAACAACAGCAAGCACCAGCCAGCGTCCCCGCCGCAGCCAGAAGGCATTGGCAATGGCAGCACCCGCACCGAGAACCAGCATGATGCTGATCACCAGCAGCCCGGGCAGGTCGATGTGCGCGTCAGTATAAGTGGCTCCGGCGAAAATGGTGTGATTCTGCAGCAACAGACCGAAGCGGCTTAAGTACACCTGGAAGGCGCCTACCAGCAGGAGGCACGCGAATGCGATGGAAAAGCCGGCCCATGGCAACGGATCATGGTCACCATAAGGACCTTCGAATGCTCGTGTCGCTCTTTTCGTCAGCAGGAAAAAACCGGCAATGATGCAAACGATCACCGCCATGGCCGTCAGCCAGCCGGCAATCAGTTGCCAGGCGGGAAGGCTGAACAGGTAGAAAGCCGGCGACTTTCCAAGGATAGGATCTACCGGGCCTGAGCCGGATCGCGGAGCATACCAGAAAAGCGCCAGCGTGGGCCATTCCGCCATCATGACTGCGCCGGTGAGGAAGGCGATGAATAGCGAACCCGCGATGGCGATGAAGCGCAGAACAGGTTCCACCGGCAACTTCACCGGCTGGCCGCCGAGGAAAATTGTGTGGGAAGCAGGAAAGTTGCTGAAATGCGCCTTCTTGAGCACGACAAAACTTCCGTAAAGAATCAGAAGCGTGGCTGCGGCAAACCCAAGGAACACGGCTGACTGAATGCCGAGCGTTTTCCAGAAGACCTGCGCATATCCGACTGACTCGAACCAAAGCGCGTCAACGTAATATGACACCCACGTTCGGCTGGCGAAGAAGACGAAAAGAACAAGAGCAAAGATGATCAACGGCCGGCGCGAGCGCCGGGATGGATGCTTGGGGGGCCGGTGCGTCGTGCGAGCCGATCGCCCCATGTCAGGCCAGTTACCGGGATAGGACATTGCCTCACCAGCATACGCCTTTGCTGCGTTTCCCCAAAGAAACACCGCGGCCGGGAGCCGATCTCAGCATTGGTCCGTCATTGCATCTGCGCTTCTGCTCTTCTGCGAATCACATTCCCGGGACGTACACTCGCTCTGCCGCCAGCAACTTGACGTGCGGGACTTCGGTCTGCAACCGGATTGTTTCCAGCCTGCCTTTTTTTCCAGCCTGGGCAAGGAACGTGAGCCGGTACTGATGCTGGAGCCGTTCCGCGAACTGCTCGAGGTAGGGCGCAAAGCTGAGGGGCGTCTGCAATCCCTGCAGATAGGTATCGCCGCCGGTTTCGTCCGCCAGTTGCAGCAGATTGTTCTGTCCCCAGCTCACTGCCGACAATGCATCGGCTGCATACCCGATACGAGAAGCGTAAATCGAATAGATCTGGATACCGCTCCTTTGCGCCTGCTCAATCGCATTGTCCAGATAGATATTGATCGGGCCGGGCTGCAAGGCGTCAACGCCAGAAGAGATCATGAAGATGTGCCTGCGGTTCCCGCTCTCCGGCCAGTCCTGAATCAGGTCCGTTAGCGCGTTGTAGGGGCTGGACATGGTGCCCGATCCCATGGGCAAACGCAGCGCTTTCACCACCGAGCGGCGGTCCTTTGTCATGTTCTGTACAACCTGAACCGAGCCGAAACGAATATAGCCAAGCGCTATCTCGGTTGTTGGAGGTTGAGCGTAGATGAAATTTTCAAGGTCTCTGTATTGCAGGCCGATGCTGCTGTCGAGTGCGTCATCTACCAGCAGAAAAAGTTCCAGTCCCGCATGCTCCCCTTGCAACGGCAGCCATTCAGTCACCTTCATCCGCTGTCCGTCATGGAAGACTCTGACATCCTCCGGATAAATCACCGGCATGGCCGTTCCGTGCTTTGCCTGTGCTGAAACAACAACGCTGACAGGCACACCAGTTTCCGCGCCGCCGTCCTGAGACCATGCGCTTCCTGCGAGTAAGAGACAAATCACGATTGCGTTCGCAATATGCATCTTCATTGCACACCTCCCTCGCCACGCACCCCTGCCCTCTTTTATTGTTCCCATAGTGCCGGTTGTTCCACAGTGAGGAACCTCACCAGTGCCTGTGACAAGCAATACGCCCGGCCGCGTCACTTTGCGCCGGCGAGATCGGCAGTAGCGTCATATAGAAACTGAACGAAGCTCCCCAAACCGTCTATGTCCACCCGTTCGTCGCTGCCGTGGATACGTTTGCCGTCTTCTTCGCTTCCGAGTGTGCCGATGTCATAAGCCTGTACGCCTCTTGCGCGCAGCTCCCCTGCGTCTGTCGCTCCCACCTGCAGGATGGGAATGACGGGCGCGTTCGGGAAGACCTTCCCGGCAGCATCTTCGAGAGCGTGAAAGCCTGCATTATCGATGCTTGAAGACGGAGCCGCAGGCCGCTGATTCGCATCACCGGCATCCACAATGGTTACCTGTGGATCGTTGATGAGGGCCTTCAACTCGGCTTTCAGCTTGTCCATGTCCTCGCCGGGAAGGGCTCGCACGTCAAATCGCGCTTCGGCCTCGGCCGGAATCACGTTCGACTGGAACCCGCCCTTGATAATGGTCGGCACCAGCGACGTGTGCATCATCGAGTAGTATGCAGGCATGGTGGTTCGGAGCTCCTCCTGCACCGCGGGATCTTCGATATTCGAATAAAGCGCCGCCTCCTTCGGAGGGCTGATGCCGGCAATGATCTCAAAAAACCTGCGCGTGGTTGCATTCAGCCGCAGCGGAGTTTCGAAATGGACGACTTTGTCCACCGCGGCCGCGAGATGGGCAATGGCGTTGTCCGTGCGGGGAATGGAGCCGTGTCCGCCGGCGCCGCGCGCCACCAGAGTGAAGCCGCGCGGAACTTTTTCTGTGGTGGCGATTGCCACGTACTGCGTTCTGCCCTTTTCCTCGGCGATGCTGCCACCTTCGTTCAGAGAGTATTCGCACGCAATCTGGTCCCAGTGTTTGTCGATCATGTAATTGATGCCGAATTGCGGAGTGCCTTCTTCTCCGGCTTCGGCGAGCAGGATGACATCGCGGTCAAGCGGCACCTTCAGCCGGTGCAGCAACAGGAAGACTTCAAGGTTGGCGGCGTCCATGCTTTTGTCGTCAATGGATCCCCGTCCATACAGATACCCGCTTTTGATCACAGCGCCGAACGGATCCACGGTCCACTTGTCCCGCTCCACGCCAACCACATCCAGATGGCCCATAAGCAGCAGCGGCTTCTTTTTACCGTTGCCTTTGAGACGCGCCACCAGGTTGCCGCGTCCGGGCGCCGACTCAAAGATGCGCGAGGGAATGCCGTTCTCAGCAAGCACGCGTTTCATGTATTCTGCCGCGCGCGTTTCATTTCCCGGAGGATTGCTGGTGTCAATCTTCACCAGCGCGGAAAGAAACTTCACCGTTTCATTTTGTGCCTGATGGAGGTCGAACGCGGGCTGCCGGGCAAAGGCCGGCCTGCTCGCAAGCAGAGCTAAGATTGCGGGCACAAAGAAGCGAAGGGAACGGGGTGAGAACATAAGCGCCAGGACTAAAGCTTGCTGCTGATCTCCCGCAAAATTTTTATAAGTTGCGCGGCATCCACGGAACCGGCGGGAAGGCCGCCCTGGGCCATATCGGCCGAACCGCCGCCACGCCCGCCAAGCTGCGCCAGAGTCTCTTTCAGCAGCGCACCCATGTTGAATTTCTGCCCCGGGCTTTGCCCGAACACCAGCGTGGGTTGACCTGTCAGCGAAGCAAGCAGCGCTACCACGTCGCTGCGCCCGGCGGTGAGCTTCTGCGCCAGCAGCTTGATGAACGCGGCATCGCGCTCCTCAAACACTGCCGTGATAACGCGCGGCGATCCGCTGCTTTGGGCCAGCATGCGCTCGGCCTGGAGTTCGGCAATCTCTTCCAGCAGCTTGTGCTGAGTTTTTGCAGCGCCTTTGGCCTCCTCGATGGATTTCCTTATCTGCTGCGGCAGCTCATGGATGTGGGCCGAGAACAGGCCCGCCGCTTCAGTCAGAGTGGAATAATCCCTGCGCGCGAGCGCGACCGCGCGGAGCCCGCAAACGAATTCCACGCGGATTCCCTGCTTTACCTTTTCTGTCTTGCGCAGCAGGATGCAGCCGATCTGTCCCGTGGCCCGCACGTGGGTGCCGCCGCACGCGCACAAATCAAAATTCTGAATGTCGATCAATCGCAAATCGCCGGACTGTTTCGGCGGCAGCTTGCGCAGCCCAAGTTGCCGCGCCTCTTCGAGCGGCACAAAGCGGATATTCACCGGCCGGTCTTCAGCAATAATCTCATTGGCCAGGCGCTCGGCCTTTTGCGCCTGCTCAAGGGAGAGAGACGCGGTCTCCAGATCGATGGTGCAGGTTTCCGCGCCCATATGAAAGCTGACCGTGGGCATGTTGAAGAGTTCAATAAATGCCGCCGAGAGCACGTGCTGCCCGGTGTGCTGCTGGACATGGTCCAGGCGGCGCTGTTTATCAATGTGCCCGCGAATCGCGGTATTCACGGCAATGGGCTCGGCCACGTAATGCACGACGCGACCAGCCTCGTCATCGGCGACTTCCGTGACCTGGAACTCGCGGTCGGCGCCAAGAATCTTTCCGGTGTCATATACCTGGCCGCCGCTGGTGGGATAAAAGGCTGTGCGATCGAGCACGACAGCGTGCCTGCCATCGAGCTCAAGCGATTCAACCACGCGCGCGTCGAATTCAAAAAGAAACGAGTCGTGATAGTAGAGACGTTCAGTCATAAAAGAGCAGCAGTTGGCAATTGGCAGCTAGCCAAAGCTTCTGCAAATCTGTCTGAAATTTCACCAGCAATCCGCTCCAAAACGGTCCATTCGCCGGAATTACTTGCAGTGGCTAATTGCTAATTGCCAGTTGCTATTTGCTTTCAGTTCGGCTGTATGATCCCCCCGATATTTCTCCCCGCGGGCACAGCCGCTTCCTTCTTCTTCTGGCCCGCACTGATCTTCAACGCGTCGGCAATCACGTCAATGTACTTCAAACCTGACCCGGTATTGAACAGCACCACCTTGTCCGTCGGTTTAAGGAATCCCTGCTTCACCAGCATCTGGTACGCGGGCAGGCAGGCGGCGCCTTCGGGCGCGGCAAATATCCCTTCTTTGCTGGCCAACTCGCGGACGCCCTCAAAAATCTGCTCGTCGGAAACTGCCACAGCCGTGCCGCCGCTCTTCTTGAGGATGTCCAGGATGATGTAATCGGCATACGGCTTGGGCACACGAAGTCCGGCGGCCAGCGTGTGCGCGTTCTGCCAGACTTCCATGACCGGCTTATGTTCATTCCACGCTTTGATCACGGGCGCGCAGCCGGCAGCCTGCACGGCAACCATCTTCGGCCTCTTGCTGCCGGTCTTCAGCCAGCCCAGTTGTTCCATCTCGTCAAATGCCTTCCACATCCCAATCAGGCCCACGCCGCCTCCGGTTGGATAGAAGATGGCGTCCGGCAATTCCCAGTTGAGCTGCTCGGCCACTTCATAGCCCATCGTTTTTTTGCCTTCCACCCGAAACGGCTCCTTCAGGGTGGAAATATCAAACCAGCCTTCGGCCTGCTTGCGTTCATTCACGATGCGTGCACAGTCGGAAATGAGCCCGTCCACCAGCGTGACCTTCGCGCCGTAGGATTTGCACTCCACAAAATTCGCCTTGGGAACATCCTGGGGCATGAATATGTTGGCTTCAATTCCGGCAGCGGCGGAATAGGCTGCGAGGGCGCTGGCGGCATTTCCGGCGGATGGCACAGCCAGCTTTTTGAGCCCGTACTGGCGGGCCATGGTCACTGCCGCGCACAAACCGCGCGCCTTGAATGATCCCGTGGGATTCAGTCCCTCATCTTTGACGTAGAGATTGGGATTTTCCCGGCTGCGCAGCATGGGAGTAAAGCCTTCGCCCAGCGTCACGGGCCGATCTCCGGGCAGGACCTCGTGGTATCGCCACATGCTGGCCACCCGGCCGCGCAGCGATTCCGGCGTGAACTTTCCCTTCAACGCCGCCAGATCGAAGCGAACATAGAGAGAGCCGCCGTCTTTCGGACAGACGGTTTGGGGTTGGTCCGGACTGATGTGTTCACCGCATTTGGAACATTCGAGATACGATATTTTGGCCATCGCTGAAAATTCTAACAAAGCCTCCAGACACGCCTGCGCTCTGCTGCGATCTTCGCCCTGGCAAGAGCGTTGCCGTCACCACGTTATGCCCGTTACGCGTGTGCCCGTTCGCGCCAATCGCGTCTGCCTTCAATTTTGGTAATCTTCCGGGCAATCTTGCGCGATGATCGCATTTTGTTGCTGCATCCCCTGAGACAGCTTTCGCCCCCCCGCCCCCCTGTTTCTGCGGTTTTGTTGCAAACACACG
>JBLMYN010000265.1:0-11903 GCA_050258305.1 Actinomycetota bacterium | reverse complement strand
TCTCTGTTCTCACGGGCTGAGGCCTCCGGGACTACGTGAGCCATTTAGAATCCGGGCAAGAACATGGTTCCCATCCTCACCACCAGACGCTTGGTTCTCCGTCCTCTCGAATTGGCGGATGCCACCCAGGCTCAGCTCCTGTTCCCGCACTGGGAAATCGTCCGCTACCTGACCAATAAGGTTCCGTGGCCTTATCCGGCTGACGGAGCGTTTACTCATTATCGCGATGTGGCTCTGCCCGCAATGGAGCGCGGCGAGGCCTGGCATTGGAGCTTGAGACTCAAAACGCATCCTGATCAGATGATTGGAAGCATTGCGCTCCTCAAGGGAGACACGGTCCATCGCGGGTTCTGGCTGGGGCTGCCCTGGCAGGGACAAGGGCTGATGAGCGAGGCTGCGGACGCGGTCACGGACTACTGGTTCGAAGTGCTTAAATTCCCCGTGCTGCGCGTACCCAAAGCGGTGGCGAATACCGGGTCCCGCCGCATTTCAGAAAAGCAGGGCATGCGTGTGATTGTCCGTGAAGATCAGGACTATGTTTCCGGCAGATTTCCGGCGGAGATTTGGGAGATTACAGCGGAGGAGTGGACGGCGCACAAAGCGCGTCGCCAGACTGAGGCCACGGAGACAGAACAGCAAGGGTGAAGAGCGCGATGGTAAACGTTACCGGATGTCATGGATGGTGCGGAAAGGGAAGCGGAATCTACGGGCAACTTCCGGCCAGAATTCCCGCAAAACATCCCATGCCATGCCATTGACGACGGTCACTCCAACCCGGCTCGCCGTGGGGCCAAAGCCACGGGCATTGCCCGGATGATAGAGATTGCTCAGCGCTTTCGAAGCCGCATCGCCGAACCACTCTGAGTAGTTGGGCGCGGGCCTGCCCGAGTCGCTGCGCGCGATAAAGCGATGGGCCAGCGCGTGTCCCAGCCGCGCTTTGGCGGAGCCTTCGCCCATCCGGAAATACCGTGGATCCTGGCGGAAGATGGCAGGAAACAGATAGATGCCGAAAAAGTCGCTCTGCACATTGTCCGCGACGGCCGCAGAGTAGCGCTTGCCATAACCTGAGGCGCCCTGGCCAAAAGAAGGGTCGTCGAGGTCGAGTTGCGCCCAGCCCGCGTCCCATGCGGCGCTCATGTAGGCGGCCGGATCAACGTTATTGCTCACGAACAGGCGGAACTTGTCGCCGGCCGTCATTTGACACTTGGAGGAGAAACCATCTGCCAGGTGCGGGGTCGCGCTGTCCAACCCCTGCGAGAACCGGGTTACCACTCCATTGAGCGGGCCCCGGTAATCATCCGGGTCAAAGGGCTCAATGAACGGAGAGCACTGCGGCACTGGCTTGATCAGTATGGGTTGCAGAGCGATGGTGGGGAGGACGGCCGTTGCCACCAGCGAGAGATGGGGCGTCATGTTGCCGGTTTGCGGCAATGTCTGGCCGAAAACCGGGCCGCAAATTGCCAGCACAACGCAGAGTGCGAGTTGGCGGTGCAATTTCATTCTGCTAGTAAAACCTATTCGGCCAGTCTGCATACTCTAGCCCAGCGCCCCCATTCCGGTCAGGGTTACCTTTGTTGCTGGTCCAGAAATGCCACGGTGCCTGTACAACTCCTGAGACACGCAGAGTGTACGGGAAAGAACAGTTAAGAAGTAACAATTTTTGGCAAAGAATTCAGCAAGGATTACCCAGCGACCGGCAGACTCACGCTCCAGCCGCATCCGCCAAACCGAATTTCGATTGCTCGGGGAGGCTGAGGTTCTGCTGGCTCAGGTGATAAATGCTTCTTGTGCTATAACATTGCGTTTCGCCAAAGGAGCTTCCATGCATCGTGCTACCCGTCTGCTTGTGACCGTCTTCATCTCTATCGCGGCGATTGCCGCATTCGCGCAGGCGCAGAAGCGCCTCATCACTGAAAAGGATTTGTTTGATTTCCATTGGATAGGCGATCCGCAGGTTTCGCCCGATGGTTCGCGCGTGGCGTTCGTCAAGGATTCGGTCGATGCGAAGAAGACCGGGTATACAACATCGATCTGGGTGGTGTCGACAAAAGGCGACCAGCCGCCCCGACGCCTGACCGACGGCCAGCACGACTCTGAGCCGCGCTGGTCACCGGATGGCAAGTGGCTGGCCTTTGTGCGGGTTCCGGAACATCCTGCGGGTCCGCCGGCAGGCATGGAAGCGGGCGGGCGGGGGCATGGCGTAGCGCCCCAGATCTATATCCTCCCCCTGAGTGGCGGCGAGTCCTGGAAGGTTACAGACCTGCCTCGCGGCGCGGGAGGCCCGGTGTGGTCGCCTGACAGCAAATGGATTGCGTTTTCCAGCACCACAAATCCTGACGACCTTGCCCGGGCCAGGAAGCACCAGCAGAAGGAGGAGGAGACTGCCGCGGGAAAAGGAACGCCTGAAGCCGGGCCGGCCGCAGCCAAACCCTCCCCGGAACCCGAACATGTGAGCGACGTGCGCATCATCACTCGTTCCGTCTATCGCCTGAACGGCGTGGGTTATCTCGATCCCAAGCACCCGCAGCACATCTGGGTTGTCGCTGCGCCGGCCAGTTCAGAGGACGTGGTAAAACCGCATCAGTTGACCAGTGGAAAATTCCGGGAAAGCGGAATCATGTGGGCCAATGATTCCGAGCACATCTACTACAGCACGACCAAAGCCGAAGATCCTTCCTATGAGCTGCCGCACGCCGACATATATTCGGTTCCGGTGGCTGGCGGCAATCCGGACAAAATTCTCACCATCAACATGGCGCCGCGCGCCATGTCACTCAGCCCGGATGGCAAACAGCTGGCTTTTTGTGCAGGCACGAACCAGCCGGTACGGTCCTACACGGAGCCCGACCTGTGGGTGGTTGACCTGGCAGCGAACGCGAAGCCGCGCAACCTGACTGAAAAATTTGATTTTGATGTGTGCAGCGGCCCCTTTGGCGATCAGGAGACGCCGCGTGCCGGGGGGTCCAGCAGGGTGCTATGGTCGCACGACGGGCGCAGTCTGTTTACCACCACGGCGGAGCATGGGCGCGGCAACCTGATGGAATTTGATGTCGCTTCAGGCAAAATTACGCCCGTCACCAGCGGCAATCAGGACGTGGACGCTTTCCGCTCCACCGCGGATGGATCAAAATTTGTGGTGCAGATTTCCACGCCGGTCAGCATCGGCGATCTGTTCCGGGTTGACGCCCCGGGCGCGCCGCCGCGGCAGCTTACGCATGTCAATGACAAATTGTTTTCCCATCTCAAGCTGACCGAGCCGGAAGAGTTCTGGTACACAAGCTTTGACGGGAAGAAGATCCAGGCATGGATCCAGAAGCCGCCGGACTTTGATCCCAGCAAAAAGTATCCGCTCATCCTCGACATTCACGGCGGGCCGCACGCCGCTTACGGCTGGGTGTTTGAACATGAGTTTCAATGGATGGCGGCCAAGGGCTACGTGGTGCTTTATCCCAATCCGCGCGGCAGCACGTCATACGGGCAGGACTTCGGCAACATCATCCAGTACCGCTATCCCGGCGACGACTATAAAGACCTGATGGCCGGCGTGGATGAAATGATCAAGAAAGGCTACATTGATCCGAAGAAGCTCGGCGTGACGGGCGGGAGCGGCGGCGGGCTGCTGACGGACTGGGTCATCGGACACACCAACCGCTTTGCTGCCGCGGTCTCGCAGCGCGACATCGCCAGTTGGGCTGCCTGGTGGTATGCGGCCGACTTTACTCTGTTCCAGCCGTCCTGGTTCAAGGCCCCGCCATTTGAAGACCCGCAGGACTATGTAGAACGCTCGCCGATCACTTACATAAAGAATGTCCACACGCCGCTGATGCTGATCGTGGGCGACGCCGACTTCCGTACGCCTCCGGCGGCCGGCGCCGAAGAGATGTTTCGCGCGCTCAAGTTCCTGCGGCGTCCGGTGATCATGGTGAGGTTCCCGGGTGAATCGCACGAGCTCTCGCGCTCCGGACAGCCGTGGCACCGCGTGGAGCGGCTGGAACACATCGTTGGCTGGTTCGATAAATACCTTCAGGGCAAGAGCCGCCCCGAATACGACGATCTGGGGCCGACGGAAGTCGGAGTGCAACCCGGTGAGCTTCCGGGCAAGCCGCCGCAGCCGGGTGAACACAAAAAGCCGCGGAAGAATCCGCGGTGAACGGCCGTCGGGCGGCGGGAGCTGTTCACCGGTGCGGCGTGGCGGATTGTGGGTGAATCCCCGGCGGCTGAAGGCGCGAAACTTTTTCCCGCAAAGCGGGTCTAATAACAAATAAGAGGCGCTTCGGTTGTGGACCGGAAGCGCGGTCGTGAGGCAAGACCCAGAAGGGGAAGGGCGTCTTCATGACCTATTACCAGGGAAAGCGACAAGCAAGGGCGGCTGCATGGTTTCCGTGCAGCCGCTTCATTTCATACGCAAACACTGGTCGGCAACCCTTGCTGACCGCTATAGAATCGATCCATGCCTAATCCCGGGCCCCTGTTCAGGCCATACGAAAAACTGGTCAAAATCACCATCGCTGACAAGGAGTTTGAGGTGCCGGAAGGCAACATGCTTCTGCGCGCCATGCAGTATCTCTCTCCCGAAGATATCTCCTACGGACGGTTCTGCTGGAACGAAGAGTGCCAGTATTGCCGGGTCAACTTCGATTTGGGGCCGGAGACACAGACTCGTACAGCGCTTTCCTGCAAGCTGATGGTGCAGGAGGGAATGCGCGTGACCGAGATGGCACAGGAAATCCGCTACTGTTTGCGAAAGTTGGGCTTAAACACGAAGGGCTGATTGGGGAGATATCAAGAAGGTGATGTGAGACCGGATATGGTTTGCCAATCGCACTACTCACGTCCGCCGGGTTGGCGGTGGCCCGGTGAGGGACGGCGTGGCCGCGTTGCCGCCCCCAACTTGGTGAGTCGCTCCCTGGCCTGCGTGGCTTCCGGGCTCCTGGGATAGCGCGAAACCAGGCTGCGCAGCTCCTGTATGCCGGCATCGCGTTGCCCGAGCTGAAGCAGGGCGTAACCTTTCTTCAGCTGCGCTGCGGCGCCTTTATTGCCGCCCGGATACTGATCAAGTACTTTGTTGTAGTCCTGGATGGCGGCGGTGTAATTCCCGCGGCGGTAGTCAATCTCTCCCAGATAAAACTGCGCGTTCCCGGCCAGGTCAGTGTTGCCGTAGACCTGCACGTACTGGGCGAACTCCTGCGCGGCCAGATCGTTCTTGCCGGCGTTATAGTCGCTCAGCGCGTTGTTGTAGAGCATCTCCGGAGGCGGGGCCTGCTGCTGCTGATTCGCGGCTCCGGGTGCGCTTCCCAACTGTCCGGTTCCGGGCTGAGGGATGTTCTGCTGCGCGGATTGAATATCATCAAGCTGCTTGCTGATCTTGGCCAGCCTCGCCTTGAGCTCGTCTACGGAATCGTGCAGCGACTGCACCTGCCCGGAAATCTGGTCAACCTTGGTGGAGGCGTCTGTGGTTTGGGCGCCGAGGGACTTCTGCAGGTTCTGGACGGCAACGCCCATTTTGTTCACGTTGTCAGTCTGCTGCGTGATCATGTCCTTGAACACGCCCATGCGCTCGTCAAACGATTGCTGCATGCGGGCCATGTTGTCCTGCAGCAACTGCAGTTGCGTCTGGATCTGGATGAGCTGTGATTTGGTGCTCTGCGCCACGGCGGGAGGGGCCGCGAGCGCGATCATGGCTAATACTGCGAGCAGAGCGGAAATTCTGATGGTTTTCATAAGCTATTTAAACTCGTTAGATGCAGAATAGCTGCTTCCCTAAGAGAAGATTTTAATCGAGACGAGGCGTGGCGCGGATTAACGGAAAGGGTGCCGGACGGGCGTAAAACCCGTCCGGCCTTGGTTCTAGTGGCTGAGCAGCGTGAAGTGATCACGCCGGTTCTTCTGCCAGCATTCCTCATTGTGGTCGGTGCAAACAGGCTTCTCCTTGCCGTAGCTGATGGTCTTGAGAGCATCAGCGCTCACACCGTCCGTGGTCAGCTGTTGCCTGGCGGAGTCGGCGCGGCGTTCACCGAGCGCCAGGTTGTATTCAGTTGATCCGCGCTCATCACAGTTGCCCTCGATCTGGACCTTCCAGTTCGGGTGCGCTTTCATGGCCTGTGCGAGGTTGGCGAGCACCTGCTGCGATTCAGGACGGAGGTCCGACTTGTCAAAGTCGAAGTAGATGTCCTGCGCAGTCTGGTTGAAGAGCTGCTCGTCAGTGATGGGCGGCGGCGTGGGCGCGGGCGTGGGTGTGGGTGTCGGCTGCATCACGCTCACCTGTGCCGTAGCATCGGTGCTTCCACCCGGCCCCTTGGCGGTCAGATGGTAGGTTGTGGTCTGCGTCGGAGAAACCGATTCGGTCCCGCTGGTGTTCACCTTGTTGCCGTCCAGGGTGACGTCGTCTGCATTTTCCGTGCTCCAGGTCAGGGTTGCGGACTGGCCGGCCTGAATGGAAGTCGGGTCTGCCGAAAGCGTCGCGGTCGGCGCCTTAGGCGGTGGCGGTGGTGGTGGTGGTGGTTGCTTCTTTTTACAACCGCTGACCACGATCAGCAGGGTCAGCATCATCAGAATCAATGCCCAGTGTTTGTTCTTCACCTCATGTCCTCCGAAACAATGCGATTGAACTCGCCAATTTACACAAAAGCTTTTTTACCTGTAGCTCCAGTTGGGCTGTGTGTTGCTTCCCACCCGCGTGAGCTGCTGAAGATGGGTGCCGTCAGCCAGGACGCTCCAGATCTGCTCGGTTCCGCTGCGATGCGATTCAAAGACGATATGGCGGCCATCCGGCGACCATGAAGGGAAGTCGTTGCGCCCGGCATCGTGCGTCAATTGTACGATCTGTCGCGAAGCGATATCCATCAGGTAAATATCCGCGCCTCCGAGCACGCCCGGGCCGTAATGACGCACCCACGAGAAGGCCAGCAGCAACCCGTTGGGCGACCACGCGGGCGAAACCGCGTAGCCCTGGTCCGTCATCCTCTGCACGTTGCTTCCATCGGCGTCCATGATATAGACCTGCGGCAGCCCGGTGCGCCCGCTCACAAAGGCAATCTGCGCGTTCGTCCGCGGGTTGAATACAGGTGACACGTCGCTCTTGCCCGTTGTCAACCTTCGCGGGCCGGCGCCTGACGAATCGGCGATAAAAATCTCGCTTAAACCAGTGCCCATGGACGAGGAAAAAGCAATTTTAGTCCCGTCTGAGCTCCAAGCGGGAGAATAGTTTCCGCCGCGGAAATGGGGGAAGCTGACCATCCTGCCAAGGTCGAGCGAGTACATCTTGATCTGCCATGAGTCGTGCAAAAGGTCGCTGAACGCGATCCGTGAGTTATCAGGAGAGACGCGCGGAGAGAGAGCGATGCCGCCGAGATGCGTTACCTGCTTCTGGTTGGCGCCGTCCCAGTCCATGGCCCACACTTCCTTATGGCCGGTGCGGTTGCTGATGAAGTAGATCCTGGTTTCGGTGGGTCCGGGGATTCCGCCCAGCTTCAAAATGATTTCGTTCGCAAATTCGTGGGCGATTTTTCGCGCGTTGTCGACCGTGGCGTCTTCCTGATACTGCTTGCCCAGCACCTGCGGATACTGGATATTCTTTGTGTCGTAGAGCCAGCCCTGGACATTTACCTTTCCGCCGGCGACGCCCAGGTTCCCGAAGGCCAGCATGGCCGCGTCGATGGGCGGATTGCTCCACGTCTTCAGAGTAACTTCGTTGGGGGAGCCCGGCGTCTGTGACGGATAAAAGCTCTTGGCGACCACTGTAAAAATTCCGGCGTTGTTCAGGTCATACCAGAGCGTGTCATTGAATACGGCAATGAGAGGCTGATTGCCGGGATCGGCATTGGCCTGCTTGAAATCCGGCACCGCAATCACCAGCGGGGCGCCCATGTTGGTTCCGGTCTTGATCTGGTCCTGAGCGTGCGCGTACGTGAAGGAAAAGACGAGCGGGATGAACAGGAGGAGGACGAAATATATTCTGATTTTGTTCAACATGGCTCCGGTTTTCTATCTTTGATAATCGAACCAAAATTCTACAGAAACCTTGCTTCCGGAGTACTCGCCCGGAAGCGGCGGAAACTCGCTGCGCTGGACAGCCCGCATCGCCAGCTGGTCGAGCGAAGGCACGCCGCTGGATTGCTCGATACGGATATTCGTCGGCTGCCCGCTGCGCTGAATATCAAACTGAATGTAGGCCCGGCGCGGGGCAGAGACATCCGGCTTGTACCAGTTGCGCGAAACGGTCTGGTTGACTTCGCGCACGTAGTAGGCGAAGCGGGAACCAAAATCGGCGTTCTGAAAGCTGAACCCGCCCTGCGTATGCGGCGCGGTGAACGCGCCATAGGGGCCGCTGACCGGTCCGCCTTCGCCATAGGGCACAGCGGTATCTTCCGGCGTGGGCACCGGACGCGCCTGGGCAGGCATCGGCGGCGTGACTTTCTTCTGCGGTTTGGGTTTGGTTACATGCCCTGGAATGGAGATGCCGTCCTGCGTCTCCACGGGCTTGGGCTGAGGGATGGTCTCGGTTACGCCCTTGGACTCGTTCGCCACGATGTTGTTGGTTGCTTCAGCGTGCGGAATCGGCAAAGAAGATGCGCTGACCAGTGTCGCCTGGACCGCCTGGCCGTTGTTTGTTCCCCACGTGTTCACGTTCTGGTGCCCATAAACGTACGCAACAACAATGATGGAAACGACCAAGAGGCCATGGAACGTCAGCGAGAGCGTGATCGGTTTCTTCCACGACTCCCGTTCATAGAACAGATTGGCACGGATGTATGCCATATCTCCTGACTACTTCTTCACCTCAAGCGGCTCCGTCACTACGCTGATTTTTGTGAAGCCGGCGGTCTGCACTGTGCTCATGACAGTGGCAAAAGCGCCGAACGCCACGTCCTTGTCGGCGCGCACGAAGATCGATTCACCGCGCGGATCGCGGATCAACTGGTGCAGCTTGTCTCCGAGCTGGTCCAGCTTGACGTGGTCATTGTTTACGTAAACTTCCTGGCCCTTGGTGATGCTGATGACCAGGCGCTCCTCGGAAATCTGCTTGACGATCTTGGTTTTGGGGACATTCACTTCAATCCCGGACTGGAGCACCGGCGCGGTGACCATGAAGATGATGAGCAGCACCAGCACCACGTCAACGAACGGAGTCACGTTGATATCGGACAGAGAGCTCTCCGTGCGTCCGTTTTTGTTGGTGAACGCCATCAGCGCACTCCTGTCGGGATTCCCGTGGTGCGTTCAATCAGGTTCAGCATTTCCAGCGAAAAATCATCCATGCGCGCGGCAAATTCTTTCAACGAATGAGAGAACTGGTTATAGGCGATGACCGCGGGAATGGCCGTAAACAGGCCGGCGGCAGTGGTGATGAGGGCCTCAGAAATTCCCGGCGCTACGGCGCGCAGGGTGGCCGCGCCCGCGTCTCCCAGGCCCTGGAAGGCGCTCATGATGCCCCATACCGTGCCGAACAGGCCGATAAAGGGTGTGACCGCGCCGGTTGTCGCCAGCAGCGGCAGGCGGCGCTCCAGGCGCGTCAGCTCTTCCGACGAAGCAATCTGCGCAGCACGGTGCACTGCCGTGGTGTTGGCCTCTCCCTGCTTGCGAAATTCGTCATATGCGTTTTCAAAGACAGGGACGAGCGGGCTGGGCTTGAACTGCTCGGAAACCGCGGCGACGTCCTGCATGCGCTGGGCACGGCGGAAGGCGCGCAGGAACCGGCCACTCTGTATGCGAGCGCGCTTCAGCGAGCTCCATTTGGAAAGAATCACTGACCAGGAAAGAATGCTGAAGATAAGAAGAATGATCAGCACAACTCTGGCCACCAGCCCGGTCTGCGCCACTAAATCCATCACTTCGCCGCTGATGGCGAAGGCAATCAGGGTAGTCTCAATCATTGCAAATCCAAGTGCCTCTAAGACTTATGTTTTGACCGTAACATTGCCGGCAGCTCACGTCAAACAGGTGAAGGACGTAACCCGCTCTATTTTAGTCGTTTAGCGGCAAGGCCGCTGAACGGCCATTCCCGCCTGCGTTTTGGCCAGTGTTCTGTTTCTGCTAATCCCTGGACGAAAGCAGCGTCGCAGTTTCCCGTTCATTTTTGAGCGAAGGCGAACAACTGTCGTTATTCGCATTCCCCAACACAACTCTGGACCCGGCTCAGCTTGCTTCATTTTCGCCTTGAATCTTCCCGGCTGAGGGCAAGACTTTTGGAAATGAACTCTTTGGGTAAACAGATAGTACCCGGACTCTCAGTGGCGTGTGAAAAGCTGTGGGTATTTTAGGGAACCTGCAGCAAGACTGAGTAATTACATGCGTGTTAGTACCTGTTCTATCCAGGAGTACATCTTGCCGCAGGCGTGGGGCCAGGGAAAATTCAAGTTGCCGGGAGGCGCTCGGCATCTAAGAAGCCCGAGGCGAAGCCTTGATCGGCGGCAGGAGCTGCATCCCGAAATGATCCTTCTGATGCTTATTGGATCGCCTTGATGAGCCCCTGACGCGTTCAACTGGGCTTACATCTAACAGGAGTGTTGCTGCTGCCGGAGACGCGGAACTGGTGTAATCTCAAGGAAAGGGGAACAGCTTGAGCACACAGGAGAAAGTCCTCATCGTCGAAGATGAAGAGAACGAGCGGACGGGGCTTGCCGAACTGATTTCCGCCTGGGGATACCGCACTGAGACGGCCAGGGACGGGCTGGAAGGCCTGGAAAAGGCGGCTACATGGTTTCCGGGAATTGTGGTCACCGATTTCAAAATGCCGCGCATGGACGGCATGGAGCTGCTGCAGCGTCTTTCTGACCAGCCGCAACCGATTGCCGTTGTGCTGCTGACGGCGCAGGGAAGTATCGATGTTGCGGTAGACGCCATGAAGTGCGGCGCTTACGACTTTATTCAGAAACCGGTGGACCCCGCGCGGCTGCGCCAGATCCTGCAGAACGCCGCACGCCAGCGGGGGACCTCGCTGGAACTGGAAGCGACGCGGCGCAAGCTCCGCGATACAGGCCTGTTCGGGCAGATGGTGGGCTCATCCAGGGCCATGCAGGAAATTTTTCATCTCGTGGAGATGGTGGCGCCGAGCACGGCCTCAGTGCTCATCACAGGCGAAAGCGGCACGGGCAAGGAGATGGTGGCCCGCACCATTCATGAGATGAGCCCGCGCAAAGCCAAGCCCTTTGTGGCCATCAACTGCTCCGCCATTCCGGAAACCCTGATCGAAAGCGAGATTTTCGGCCATGAGAAAGGCGCATTTACCGGCGCCATGGAGCGCCGCGCGGGCTGCTTCGAACTGGCTGAGGAAGGCACGCTGCTGCTGGACGAAATTGGCGAGATGCCGGCGGCTACGCAAGCCAAGCTCCTGCGCGTGCTGGAAGACCGCAAGCTGCGCCGCCTGGGCAGCAAGGTGGAAACCCCGGTGGACGTGCGTGTGCTTGCCGCCACCAACAAAGTTCCGGAAGAGGCCGTTGCACGGGGTGAATTGCGCGGCGATCTCTACTACCGCCTGAACGTCTTCAACATTCACCTTCCGCCGTTGCGCGAGCACAAGGAAGACCTGCCCCAACTGGTGGAAGCTCTGCTTGCCGATATGAATGAGAAGCACGGGCGCAATGTGAGCGGAGTGAGTGACAGTGTGCAACAGGCCTTCAGCAGCTATAACTGGCCGGGGAACGTGCGCGAACTGCGCAACACCCTGGAGCGCGCCGTCATCGTGTGCGAAGGAGGGCTGATCGAGCCCAGGCACCTTCCTCCAAATTTCGGCAGCAGCAGCCTCAAGGTGGCCGCTGCGGACGGAGCCGGAATCCGGCTGGAAGTGGGAACCACGGTGGAAGAAGCGGAAAAAATGCTCATCCTTAAGACACTCGCCGCGACGAACAACAATAAGACCCGGGCGGCGGAAATCCTGGGCATCAGCCTCAAAACGCTGCACAATA
>JBLMYN010000264.1:0-9562 GCA_050258305.1 Actinomycetota bacterium | reverse complement strand
GCCGATTTGCGACAAGACCCTCAGTCGCAGGTCGGCCGCAAGGTGATGAAGCCTTGATTTTTCCCGGGGGTGACGGACGGCTGATGCGGTCATGCATTACGCGTCGGCTGATCTCCTCGGGGGCCTAAGCGGGTAAGCCGCCGGCGATCACATGGATCCGCACGATGCCTGCGGTGAAATAGGTCCAAAACGGATGAGCCCGCTTATGCATGCGGCTCCGGACTTGGTTCCGGAGCCGCGTCTTTAATTTCTGTCGCTGCGCTCCAAGCCGCTGAAGGTTTTCGATTGTGGTGAGCGCATGAAGGCCGCTGTTAGCAGCGGGCTCGGCGCGCAAGCTGGCCTCGCCCTCACCGATCGTGGTGACCTGTCGCTGCGCTCCAACCCGCTGAAGGTTTTCGATTGTGGTGAGCGCATGAAGGCCCTGTTAGCAGCGGGCTCGGCGCGCAAGCCGGCCTCGCCCTTATGGATGCTGGTCACTGTCGCTGCGCTCCAAAGTCGACCCGTTTGCCGGCATCTGGCTTCGTCCGGCATGTAAGACGTCCGCATGCCGCTCTTCTGCTCCGAGCACGATGGCGTGAATCATTTACAATTTCCCGTTAACTATGCGTAGCTTTGAGAGTCTTACCGCGCGCGAGATCCTTGCTCTGGCAATTTCGCTGGAGGAGGAAGATGAACGTATCTATGCCGATTATGCGGAAGAGTTGAAGCAGGATTTTCCCGCCACTGCGGCCATGTTTGCCGGCATGCGCGAAGAAGAATCGGGACACAGGCGGCGGCTGATCGAGTTATACCAGAGCAAATTCGGCGAGCACATTCCCCTCATTCGCCGTAATGACGTAAAGGGATTCGTGCAGCGCAGGCCCATCTGGCTGACCAAGCCTTTACGGCTCGATGCCGTGCGCCGTGAAGCCTCAACCATGGAAGTGGAAACGCGTCGCTTCTATGAGAAATCGGCGGCGCGAACCGAAGATGCCAGCATCCGGCAGTTGTTGAACGATCTGGCTCAGGAGGAGCGCTCGCATGAGTACCGGGCAGAGGAGCTGAGCGATCTGGATGCGACCGCGAAAGGCAAGGAAGAAGAGGCCAATCGCAAGCTGTTTGTTTTGCAGATCGTGCAACCCGGTCTGGCCGGGCTGATGGATGGTTCCGTCTCCACTCTGGCTCCGGTGTTCGCCGCGGCTTTTGCCAAACATGAATCGCACTTTGCATTTCTCGTCGGACTGGCTGCTTCACTGGGTGCGGGCATCAGCATGGGCTTCGCCGAAGCGCTCTCGGACGATGGCAGTCTTACCGGACGCGGCCATCCCTGGATTCGCGGGCTGGTGTGTGGCCTGATGACCGCCCTGGGTGGCATAGGTCATACGCTCCCATTTCTTATCCCCAACTTCACGGTCGCGTTCGTAATCGCGGTGATCGTTGTTTTGGTCGAATTGATTGCCATTGCCTGGGTGCGGCACCGTTACATGGAGTCACCATGGGTGTCTGCTACGGTGCAGGTCGTGATCGGCGGAATCCTGGTATTTCTGGCCGGCGTGCTTATTGGTGAATCGTAGCGACGAACAAATGCGGCCCTTGATCCGCTCACATGTAGCGGACGCGGTCGCGCCGCCGGCGGTCAGAGCAGGCAAACTCAATGATTTCGCCGATCATTTCGGCATAAGACCGGCCCGACTTTTTCACCGACATGTAGAACTCTGAGTCGCTGGAAAGCCACGGATTGGGATTCGCCTCAATCACATACACTTCGCCTTTGGGCGTGAGCCTCATGTCGATGCGCCCGTAGTCGCGGAGCTTAAGGATCTGGTAGGCGGAGAGCGCCGTCTTGCTGAGCAGCTCGGTAGTTTTTTCGTCCAGATCTTCCACCGGCGCGGATTTTGTCACCTTGTAGGCTTCACTGTCTTTGTCCCATTTCACTTCGGTACCGGCGACTTTCGGCATGCCTGCGGGCAGGCGCGAAAGATCAAGCTCGATCAGCGGCAAGGCCTCAGGGCGCACATTGCCCAGCACGCCGGCATAGATTTCCCGGCCTTCGATGAACTCCTCAATCAGGACGGGCGACTCGAATTCCTCCTGGACATAATGGATGCGCTGCATCAGGTCCTTCACACTATCCACCACTGAACCCTGATCGATTCCCAGCGATCCATCTTCGAACACCGGCTTCACAATCAGCGGAAATTTGATATCGTGCGCGTGCTCCAGCGTGCCCTGGTAACAACTGGCGAAGAACGGAGTACGGATGCCGTGAAAGGCAAATAATTTCTTGGCCAGTCCTTTGTCCTGCGCCAGGTAAAGCCCCTGCGGCCCGGCGCCCGTGTATGGCTTTCCAAGAAGATCGAGATATCCGGCCACCTGCATCTCTTTAGTGTCATCTCCCGCGTACGATTCCACGAGATTGAAGAAAATATCCACTTCGCAGCGGGCCAGCGCCGTGAGGGTCTTGTCTTCTCCATCCAGGGTTACGTAACTGGGTTCGTGTCCCAGCTTTTCCAGAGCTTCAAAGATTTCTTCGTAGTCATGCTTCTCTCGTTTCTTGCGCTGCTTGCCGGGGCGGCGCTTCTTTTTTTCCGGCTCCGGAGGCGCCTCCTCGTGCCCCCAGGTTTCGTAAAGAACGCCGACTTTAAGTTTTCTGTCCATTGTTTTTGTCGCTTCGCTCCAATCCGCTTGGATGAAATTGTGCTGTCTTGCAGCTTACATGCTCCTGCTGCAGCCGGGCTCAGCGCGTGCTCGGCTTCGCCCGGAGAGAACCCCTGCTGTCTTTTTGTCGCTTCGCTCCAGTCCGCTTGGATTGCAGACGTGCCGCCTGCAGACCGCTCGTTTCACAACCAGAGCCCGGCGCTTGAAACATGTTTCCAGCCGTTCGGTCGCACCATTCCAAAATATCGCGATCCGACAATTATGTGTGGACAAATTTTCCCCGCGTAATGTAATTCATGGCCAACGCGGTCGCATAGACCGTGATCTCTGTCAGATATTCTTTTTCCTTGCGAATATCGGCGAGCAGGTTCTTTTCGCTTACACGCGCTTCTATTGATTCCACCAGCTTGCGCACCAATGGCCTTTGCACGCCGGTCCAGTACGTCACTTTATCCACCAGCGACTTCTGATTTTCACGCAGAAGTTCAGCAGCGGGCCGCACCCCGGTTTTTCTGCGACGGCCCACCTTGAAGATATCTTCCAGGTCGCTATCGAGCGGCAAATCTCCCGGCGAGGGCTGCTGGCTCAGCTCCATTTCGTAAAAATCCGCAACCGTGGTTTCCATCTCTTCCACGGTAATGTCCGTGCGTCCACGCGGCCGTAACGGATCAGCATTGCCGAATCGCCTGGCAATCCTGTTTACATAAAGGAGCTTCTCCATGGCCGGCCATCCTTTATAACGCTGCCGCCACCGTGAACCGGGCGTGAGCCAGACGGCAAACGTTTCCGCAAAATCCTCATCCGGATGTTTCTGCGCATACCAGCCCTCCAGGTGGCGCACGAAGCGACGCGAAAACGGGATCGGGCGATACGCGTCACGGTAGGGTTTCCGGTAGGGGCCAAAGACCTGTTTCCATTCCGGAGTTTTATAGAGCTGGTAAGCATAGTTAATGGCGTGTCCCGCTTCGTGGCGCAGGTACATCATGATCTGGCGCGAGTCCTCGAGATCATTCATTTCTTTTTCAAGACTTGCCAGCTTGGGATCGGCGAGATAGAACGGAATGCCAATCACCGGCTCGCCCGAAGGGCAGCCCCATTCGTCGGTCAGATAACATGCGGGCCGGAACTTCTTCAGCCCTTTGCGCTCGAGTTCACGGTAGAGCTGCTGGATGAAGCGCTCCAGCGGAGAACCTTCCAGCCTGAGCCCGAGATCGCGAATAGGCTTGGTCAGGATCTCCTGAACGTCAGGGGGCGCTTTCTCAAATGCTCGCACTCAGGCTTTTCTCCTGCGGTAATCCTTTGCTCTTGCTAAGGCCCGGGGAACACGCGCGTCCGGCACGCCTGGACGTTGAAAAGAGGTTAGCACAGGTGCTATTGCCGCAGGAGTTACCGTCGGCATACCGCCCGAAATCCCCAAGTAACCTGGATTCAACAACTTTGACCTCCCGCTTCCCGGAGAGCGAGATAAGAGGATTAAGGCGGCAGCCTTGATTCCGACTTCAGTAAAAATCCCATGCGTCTTCCACGGGCTTTGCCCGATTGTACCTGGCCGCAATCACGATCCTAATGTGATTGCGGTCCTTGCGTCCCAACGCGGCCCCAGTGGAGAGTTGAGTCTTGCGGGAAGCAACTGCGAAAAAAATCGTCTCGATAGGTTCGGCCCCGTGCGGCCCAAAGCAGGAGATCTTCGCCCCCAGAAAGATATTCTCCGGGTTATTCCTCAGCAATTACCGGTGCGCCTCGGAGGGCATCAGGAGGCTGTTCGACGCGTACGGCGTTGACCTGCAGTGCGCGCAAACCGCGGCCGACGCAGACCGGTGGGTTCGGGGACGGAGGCTGGACCTGGTGCTGTGTGACTATGACGCGCCGGGCGCTACTGAGCTGGCATGTCTTCAGCCGAACACGAAATGGCGCGGCATCTCCATGGTGATTGTCGGGGCCCAGCACACCCGCGACCTTCGCGGCAGGCGAATTCATTTCACCCTGGCCAAGCCACTGAGCCTTGACGTAGTGGGCAGGGGCCTCAGGGCCTCTTACACCGCCATGGCCCGCCATCGCTTTGCCGCCTACCGGCACAGCCTGGCGCTCAAAGCTCTGGCAGGCACACTCGAATACCGCGGCAGGCAGCGGCCACTCGCGTACACTTCCATCGCCAATCTGAGCCAGACGGGCTTGTGTCTGGCTGGTCCTGAGCCGTTGCCGCAGGGAGGCACCGTCAGTGTCAACTTTTCTTTGCCGGATACCGATGAAATCCTGAACGTCCTGGGAACAATCATATGGTCGGACACTTCGGGGAGAAGCGGTGTCAGCTTCAGCCGTATTTCAGCCGAGCAGGAAAAGCGCCTGCATCAATCCCTGAAGGCCCGCCTGCCCTGGAAGATCGACTCTCTGCTCCCTTCCGAGTGAGTGCACCCCCTCAGCCGTGTACTCCGGTCGCCCCCGCGCTACCTGGTGTGGTGTTTTAGGGCCGCTTAACCGGCTCGGACCGCCTGCCACGACAGTTGCATTCGCGTGACCGCCGTCACAGCAGAATTGCTGCTCTTGGGTAAACTTGGGGATTGACGGGAGGCAGGTGATGCGGGGAATAAGGGTTTTCTTCGGCATCGTGTTGCTGCTGCTTTGTGCGGGCGAACTGTTTCAGGTGTTCTCACAACAGAAGGTAGCTCCCCCGCAGACTCCTATCGCGTATGACAATTCCAGCCAGGAAAAGGTTCAAGGCAAAATTCAGGAAGTGAAAGAGTATGCGTGCCCCGTCACCGGCGCCACAGGCTTCCATATAACAGTGAAGACCACGGAAGGCGTTGTCGAGGTGCATCTCGCGCCTGCAAAATTCCTGAAAGAGTATGAGATTTCGCTTAAACCGGGAGAGGATGTCACCGTCATTGGCGCAAAAGCCACTGTCGACGGCAAGCCCGCCGTGCTGGCCAAAACTGTTACGGTCGGCCGCGACACTTTTACGTTTCGTGACGATAAGGGGAAGCCGCTCTGGTGAGCGGTCAGAGTTCGGATGAGCATTGCTATTTCCAAGGGGGAGGAAATGGCAAGAGAAAGGCCGAGTCCTGAAAAGGACTCGGCCTTTCGTTCATTTGTGTCGCTTCGCTCCAAACCGCTGGAAAGCTCGTTCGCGCCAAAATTTTGAAGGCTCCTGTTGCAGCCGGGCTCAGCGCGTGGTCGGCTTCGCCCAGCCCTGTCGTTGCCGGTGTTGTATGTCGCTTCGCTCCAAACCGCTGCAAAGCTCATTCGCGCCGAGAGTTTGAAGGCTCCTGTTGCAGCCGGGCTCAGCGCGTGGGCGGCTTCGCCCGGCTCCTGTCGTTGCCGTCGTTATACGTCGCATCGCTCCAAACCGCTGGAAAGCTCGTTCGCGCCAAAATTTTGAAGGCTCCTGTTGCAGCCGGGCTCAGCGCGTGGTCGGCTTCGCCCGTTTAGATCCGCTGTATATGCTCAATTGATTGGTCCTTCCCCGCCCGCAAACGGCTCAAGTTTGGAGCGAAGCGACAGGACTAACTAACGATAAAGGCCGAGCCCGGCTCGCGCGGCGAGGCCGCTGGTACAGGAGCATTCAAAGAATCGGCTGGAAAACATCCTCGCAGCGGTTTGGAGCAAAGCGACAAAAACCAAGGCTACGCCCGGGTGGTGAATTCAATCAGGGCGTTGAGCCTGGCTTTGGCGGCGCCGGAATCAATCGACTCCACGGCCATGGGCATGGCGTCCTTGAGCGAGTCGGCTTTGCCGGCGGCCACCAGCGCGGCGGCGGCGTTCATCAGCACGATGTCGCGGCGGGGGGATCTTTCTCCGTCCAGAATGCTCCAGATGATGCGTGCGTTGGCCTTGGTATCACCGCCGCTGATGGCGCTGAGCGGAGCCGGCTTGAAGCCGAACTGGTCAGGCGTGACTTCATACACGCGCACCCACTCGCCGCGGACTTCGCCGATTTTGGTCGGGCCGGAGATGGAGATTTCATCCAGGCCGTCAGCGCCGTGCACCACCAGGGCGCGGTCCAGGCCGAGCATCTGCAGCGCATTGGCCAGCTTTTCCACCATGTCCTCGGCATAGACGCCTACCACCTGCGCTGAAGCGTTGGCGGGATTGGTCAGCGGTCCCAGAAGATTGAAGACGCTGCGCAGCGGACGCAGCTCGCGGCGCGCCGGCTGAACGTATTTGGTGGCGCTGTGCATGGCCGGCGCAAGCATGAAGGCAAAGCCGACTTCCGCCAGGCATTGGGCAATGCGGGCGGGCGGAATGCTGATGTTGACGCCCAGCGCCTCCATCACATCGGCCGAGCCGCACTTTGAGGTGATGCCGCGGTTGCCGTGTTTGGCCACGCGCACACCGGCTCCGGCGATGGTGAGCGCGCTGGCGGTAGAGATGTTGAAGGTGTCACTGGCGTCGCCGCCTGTGCCGCAGGTATCCACCAGCGCTTCGCGCTCGGTGCCGCTCACATCCAGCGCCGTGCCGTTGTTGCCGATGGGCTGGGCCACGGCGCGAATGGCTTCAGCGAACCCGACAATCTCCTCCACCGTCTCGCCTTTCATGTGCAGGGCCACCAGCAGCGCGGCAATCTGCGCGTCCGTGGTTTTGCCGGAAAGAATTTCCGACATCACCTGGCGGGCTTCTTCCCGGCTCAGGGAGTGGCGGTGATGGGCGATTTTGTGGAGTGCGTCAGTGATCATGGGGGTGAACGGCTGCTGAATAAGCTTAGCAGGTCAGGTCAAGGAATCGCGCGAAATCGCCGTCATCGCGGAACCGCCGAGATCACCCGGAAAGCGGATGCCGGTGATCGCCGGGCTTCTCCATGCGGCCCGCGGCGCCTGCCTCGGTTCCCGCAACTGTTTACACGGTGCTGTGTTCCATTCTTCTATACTTACGTCGCTCTGCACGAGATGCAGAGAAAGGAGACGGGGGGTCTGTATGTTGAACTGGTTTTCTCGAAATGTTGTCGGCATCGCTGCTCTGGTCGTGTTTGGTTGCGTGGCATCGCCGGCCCAGATTCTCAAAGGCAGGAGCGAAGGATATAGTCCGCAGTGGGGCGGGTTCCAGATGCGAATGCTGATTCAGGAACTCAAGCTCGCGCCGCAGCAGGAAAGGCAAATCAGGCCGGTTGTCGACGATGAACACGACCAGTTTGCCCGAATTCACGAGAGCGCCGGACGAAGGATCGAGGCGGTCCTCAATCCCGGCCAGCAGAGGCGCTTCAGCCCGCAGTGGGGCGGACGGCGGGCAGGCAGGGCCGTTCCCGTCTACAGTCCGCAGTGGGGCGGCTTCATGTTACGTGACCTCACCCGTGAGTTGAAGCTGGACAGGGAACAGCAGGCCAGAGTCGGTCCTGTTCTGACCGAGGCGCAAGGCGAATTTCAGGCCGCGCACCAGAAAGCCGGAGCCCGGATTGCCTCTGTTCTCCGCCCTGATCAGCGGAGGAGATTTGAGGCCATCTCCCGCAGGGACCGGGAATAGATTTGCGCTTCTCACAACCAAGGCCGGTGCCCTGTGAGTGGCGGGCTCCGGCCTTGCCGGCGTTTATTTCCTGGTCATAGCCTGGTCATAGTGCTCTTTCACCACAGTGCCGTTCTTGAGGTGCTGCTCCACGTCCATCACAAACTTCACCGGGCATCCTTCCCCCGTGACCCAGAAGGTCCCTTTGATGAAGCCGCCCTCTCCCAGAACGTTTTTGATCAAATTGGCATCCTCGGGCGTATCACGGGCCGTGTCAATGGAGTACTTGATGGTGTCCTCTCCATTCACTTTTTCCTTGCCGTCCCGCGTCATCGCCGATGAGTTGTTGACCAGCGCGACGGTGCTTGCCGGCAGCGGGCCGGCCAGGTCCAGCACGGCCGCGCTCCATGCGCTCTCATCCGCAGGCGCTGCGTGGATGGTCCGTGTGCTGGAAGAGTCCGTCGCGATTCCGGTAATCAGGGCCGGAGTTACGTCTGCCTCTCTGTCGGAAGGTCCGGAATCAGATACGTTTTTCTTAAGCGACCAGTGAAAGGCGAAAGGCGGCTTTTGAATCTTATCTGCCGCGCACTCGAGATTGATGCGCGGATCATCGCTCTTTGCACTGGAAGATGATGCGGCGCTCTGGGATGGCGCGTTGCTTACGGGCGTCTGGTTCTCAGGCGGGGACGACTTGCAACCCACAACAGCTCCTGCCAGCAGGACAGCGGCCACCCAGGCCAGCATCCGGACGAATCGAATCAGATCAGGCTTCATGTCATTTTCCTTTTTTTCAGGGACCATGCGAATCGCCCAATGCTCCGCAGGAATTTCTGACGCCTGGGGCGGATTGGTCTCGGGGTCCGTCGACTTGAGCTTACTCGCAAGCTCGTTCGCTCAGGATTGTAGCAGTGCCTGGGTGGTCGTGCGACTGTGGTTTTGCGCTTTAGCGCTGGTGGTCCAGGGTCAGGATTTTCGTCTCGCCTTGCGGATGAAAAGCCTGGCGGATGAAAACGGGTAATCTTCCGGATATGGCGCCAGATCGGCCTCTCGCTCCTTCAAGTGTTGTTTGGCCTTTGCGGGGTGAGCAGGCCTGCCCTGAGCGACTGAGCCCGCGAAGGAGTCGAATGGGCCTTCAGGCCTCTTTTGATCCAGAAGTGCAGCTCAGGTCGCCGGGGTGGAGCAGGCCTTTAGGCCTGCGGTAAAGCTGCCATGGTTTTGCGGCTTCAGCCGCTGAGGTCCTCTTGATGAGCATTCGCCACAGAGCACCACATAAGCCGACCCATTTTGTTGTCACCAATATCTCTGAAACAAAAAGTCTCCCCATCTTGAAAAAATTGCCGGCTCGCAATTCACTCATTTCGGCTCGCCAAGAATCTCGATTTCTGGCCGGGTTCGCGGAAGATTGTCCTTCCATCTCGACCCACCTTCATTCAGGTCAAGCCTGGACACGGTACCTCAGCGGCTGAAGCCGGTTTCTTCTGTGCCTTTACCGCAG
>JBLMYN010000263.1:0-11250 GCA_050258305.1 Actinomycetota bacterium | reverse complement strand
CAACAACCCATGTTTCCTGCTGCCCGGCACCATTCCCACTACAGGATTCGGGGACGCCTTTACAAATTTGTTCAATTCCAGCGGTCCCAACAAAGGTGTGCTTCTCAACGTGCAAGTACCGCTAGGTAACCGGGCCGCGCAGGCACAGGCGGTTCGCTCTCAACTTGAATATCGGCAAAACCAACTGTCGTTGAAGTCATTTGAGAACCAGATTGCCATCACGGTGCGCAATGACGCGTTCACCGTCGAGCAGAACCGCGCTCGGGTAGCCGCGGCACAGAAAGCCCGCGAACTGGCATCGGAGACGCTCGATGCCGAGCAGAAGAAATACAACCTTGGTGCTTCCACCTACCTGAACGTTCTCTCCGACGAGCGCGACCTGGCCCAGGCTGAATCCAACCTGGTCACTGCCATGACCAATTACGCCAAGTCCCGCGTCCAGCTCGACAAAGACACCGCCCAGACGCTGGAGCGCAACAACATCAAGCTGGACGAAGCCGTTACCGGTCAGGTCCGTACCCAGCCGAACGTACCTGGCGCCACGCCGAATCCCACAGCCTTGCAGGAAACCAATGCTCCTGCCGGCCAGAACCAGCAGCAACAACCTCCGAAGTAGAGGATTTGCTGATTCAAGCACGAGCCCGGCTGGATTCAGCCGGGCTTTGTCATAGGCATTGTGCGCGTTGCCGGCAAGTTTCGGATGCTTGCGCCCAAAGATCTGATTGGAGGCACGGCCATTTTGCTGTATATTCACGCGCACCCCCTTAGATCATCAAAATTGGGGAGCAACAATGAAGCTCACCGGTTTATTCCTGTTTACAGCAATCCTTGTTTGCACCTCGCCCGCGCCAGCGCAGAAGGCGGTTCAGGACTGGCTTCCGATTACCCAGCAGGAAAAACAGCTTCAGGATGTTCCTGCGCCGTGGACCCAGGGAGCACCGGCCATCCAACTCTACTTCAGCTACTACAAAGACGACGATCAGAAATTCATATCCGTTTACAGGCGAATCACGGTTTTGAAAGATGCAGGGGAAAAATACGCGAACGTTGAAATCGAACTCCGGCAGGGAAGGACGTTGAAAGAATTGGCGGCTCGCACCATCCATCCCGACGGAACGATCTTTGATTACAAAGGAAAGCCGTTTGAAAAGACGGTCTTCAAAACCAGAGGGGTGAGCTACACCGCAGCCGCATTTGCGCTTCCGAACGTCACGATTGGCAGCATTATTGAATACCGGTACGTGCTTGGACTGCCGCCCAATGTTGTTGACCAGATTTCCGCCTGGCCCATTCAGCACGATCTCTTCACGTTAAAAGAGGACCTGCGATTCAAGGCTTATCAGGGAGTTGTAGAAGTGCCCACCGAACGCAAACGCGGAAGCCCGCGCTCGCAGGTTTCTTATACTTATGTGAATCAGGTAGACCTCACCCCTCCTGAGGAAATGAATGACAACCTTGTGCATTTGGAATTGACGAATGTCCCGCCATTCGAGCCGGAGGAGTATATGCCTCCGGAAGATGAGTTCAAGACAGAAATCTACTTTTACTATGGCGGCAGGGAGACTGCTTCTCCTGAAACATTCTGGGACGAGTGGGCGCGCATTGAGTCAGAGTACAAGGAAAAATTCATTGGAAATTTCCGGGAAGTGGGACAGCGCGCTGCGCAGGTGATAGGCAGCGAATCTGATCCCGGAAAGAAACTGCGGCTGCTCTACGCTGCGGCCCAGCAGATCCGGAACCTTTCCTATGAGAGAGAACGGACGGAGCAGGAGCGCAAGAAGGAAAACCTGAAACAGAACCGTAATGCGGCTGATGTATTGGCGCATGGTTACGGGTCTGCAGCGGATATCAACTATCTTTTTGTCGCTCTCGCCCGGGCCGCAGGATATGACGCTGACGTGCTGCAGGTGTCCGATCGCTCGCAGCGGTTCTTCAACAAGATGGTGTTATCGCTGGCTCAACTGGATGCGACAATTGCCACCGTAAAACTGAACGGGAAAGATGTGCTTCTGGACCCCGGTACAATCTACTGTCCTTTCGGGCTGGTTCGCTGGCGGTACACGTCCGCTCAGGGAATGAAATTCAGCCGGGCAGGCGCGGAGTTTGTGACAACACCCGATCCAGCAGTTTCACTCCGTCGCCGCGAAGCCGTAACTTCCCTTGCTTCCGATGGATCTCTCCAGGGCGACATTACCGTGGAGATAAACGGAGAGGATGCTCTAGAACACCGCCTTCAAGCGCTCCATACCGATGAGGCCGGGAGGCGGAAGCAGCTTGAAGAGGAAGTCCAGTCATGGTTGCCGGCAGGCGCCACGGTAAGACTGCTGCAATCGAGCGGATGGAATGCTCCCGATGGACCTGTAACTGCTCGATTCAATATTGCCATCCCCAATTTTGCTTCTCTTGCGGGAAAGAGGCTTGTGACCCCGTCTTTGCTTTTTGCCAGCCCGCAGAAGCAGATGTTTACCAGTGAGTTCCGGCATTATCCAATCTGGTTTTCGTACCCCTTCGAGGAGAGAGATGAAGTGCGCATCAAGTTGCCGGTGGGCTATTCAGTTGAGGCCGCGCCTTACCACCGCAAAGCAGGCCTCTCCTACGCAGGGTACGAGGTAACCAGCACTGTCGATCAAGGTGAACTGACCACGCGCCGCTCGCTTCGCCTGGCAGAGGTCAAGTTTCCGCCTGAGAAGTATGCCGAGCTGAAGGAATTTTTCAATATTGTTCAAAGTGGCGACGCAGGGCAGTGCGTTCTGCACAGCAGCGGCGACGCGACGGCCGCAAAGACACCCGGTCAGTAAGCACTCGAGTTGCTGCGCTGATTGCTATACCACCCGGCGCCCCACAGCCGGCGCAATTACGCGCAACTGTCCCATGAGTTCCGCGAACTGTTCGGGGTAGAGAGACTGTGCGCCGTCAGAGAGCGCTTTCTCCGGGCAGTTGTGGACTTCAATCAACAGCCCGTCAGCTCCGGCGGCGATGGCGGCGCGCCCCATGGGACCAACCTTATCGCGGCGCCCAGTGCCATGCGATGGATCGGCCAGAATGGGCAGGTGCGAGAGCTTTTTGACAATGGGGATGGCGGAAATATCGAGCGTGTTGCGGGTGTAAGTTTCAAAAGTGCGGATGCCGCGTTCGCACAGGATCACGTCATAGTTTCCGCCGGCCAGCAGATATTCGGCCGAGAGCAGCAATTCTTCGATCGTCGCGGCGATGCCGCGCTTCAGCAGGACCGGCCTCCGCACCTTGCCCAGTTCCCGCAGTAGATTGAAGTTTTGCATGTTGCGCGCGCCCACCTGCAGCAGGTCCACGTAGGGAAGCATGAGGGGGATCTGCGAGATTTCCATCACCTCAGTCACCACGAGCATGTGGAATTTGTCCGCGGCTTCGCGCAGCAGCTTGAGAGCCTCTTCGCCCAGCCCCTGAAAGCTATAGGGCGAGGTGCGCGGTTTGAACGCTCCGCCGCGCAGAAATTTTGCTCCCGAACGCGACACGGTTTCCGCCACGGCAAACAACTGGTCTCTCGATTCCACCGAGCAGGGGCCGGCCATGATCATGACTTCATCGCCGCCGACGGCGATCCCGTTGGGAAAGCGCACGACCGTGCCCTCAGGACGGAACGTCTTGGCCACCAGCTTGTAGGGTGAACTAATGCGGTGGACCTCGCCCACGCCGGGCAGCACCTCAATATCACGGATGTCAAACTCGCGACGCGCTCCCACCGCGCCCAGCACCGTCTGCCGCGCGCCGGTGGAGCGATGCACCTCAAAGCCCATGTCAATCAGGCGCTCAATTACCTTCTGCACCTGTTCTTCCGTTGCTGTCTCCTGCATGGCTACAATCATGGTCTTTTGTCAATCCGAATCCCTGTAGCAACCCTGCCTTTGGGCCGGCGCCGCCAATCCCGCAACCGACCAGGCTGTCTGCAGCTTCAATTTCAGATCACGGCGGTCACGCGCGATGACGGCGATCTCGGTGATTTCCTCAGTCGTTCACTTCCAGATCAAATTCCGTTTTTCCGTCGGCCATCTTCCCCTGCGGCACAATCTCCACCTTCTGGATGTTGCGCATCACGTCGATGATTCGCTCATATACCTTTTGCAGTTCGCTATCGGGCAGGGGACCGCCATTATGTTTGCGCACGTTCTCGAAGATAATCTTCTCCCGGTTCGGTTCGTAAATCGGCATATCGGTATTGCGCTTCAGCTTGCCGATCTCCTGGGCAGCACGCGCGCGCTCATTCAGCATCTCCACCAGGCGGCGATCAAGGTCGTCAATTTTCCTGCGCCAATCGGCTATATCCATGGCCCCGGCCCTTTTCTAAACAACAGATTATTTGCCGCTGCAAAACTTAATAAAGTTAACAACTTGATAGAATAACTTAAATAAGTTAAACAATGGAAGCGACCGATTCCGATGCCGAGGTGCCTTTTCCTCTGAGTTCGCCGATGAGCTTGGCCACCGACTCAGCCTCATGGCCGGGGTTCTGTTCAACCGATTGAACGATCGCGCTGCCCACCGCGGCAGCATCAGCGAATGCCGCTACCTGGGAAAACTGTTGGTGGTTGGAAATGCCGAACCCCACTGCGACGGGAAGTCTGGTGTACTTGCGGATGCGCTTTACCAGTTGTGCGGCATCGCCGGCCAGTTGCTCACGCGTTCCCGTAACACCGGTTCGAGATACGGCATAGACAAATCCATGGCAGGCCTGCGCGATTTTCTTCAACCGCTGGTCAGGGCTTGTAGGCGCGGCAAGAAAAATGGTGTCCAGCCCGTGCTCCTGCATCAACTGCCTGTACTCTGCGGCTTCTTCCACCGTGAGATCGGTGATGAGCGCCCCGTCAACACCGGCCTTCTGTGCTTCCTGGCAGAACCGCTGCAGCCCGAAGCGCTGCACCGGGTTGAGATAAGTGAAGATCACAAGCCCCGCCTCGGATTCCTTCCGCACCTGCGCCGCCAAGTTGAGCACATCCTGCAAAGTGGTTCCGTTCTTCAGGGCGCGCTCGCTGGCCCGCTGGATGACCGGCCCGTCCGCCACAGGATCGCTGAAGGGCACTCCGAGTTCGATGACATCGGCGCCGGCGCGAATGGCCGCGAGCACGATGTCATGCGTCGTCGCCATGTTTGGGTCACCGCAGGTCACGTATGCTACGAGCCCAGGCCTGCGGGTGAACTGCAATCTGTCCTTCAACTCCTGCTGTTTATCAATGCTCATGAAATCTGTCTCATGCTTTCTTCAGATCAGGCGCGATCACCCGATCACCGGATCAGCCGATGGCAAGGTTCTCCCGCAGAATCCCTATATCCTTATCTCCACGCCCGGAAATATTCACGATCACCACATCGGATTTCTTCATCTTTGGCGCGCGTTTGATGCACTCTGCTACGGCATGGGCCGACTCAAGAGCGGGAATGATTCCTTCCGTGCGCGCCAGTACCGTACATGCGTCAAGCGCTTCGGCATCCGATGCGGCCACGTACTCGGCGCGGCCCGCATCGGCCAAAGCAGCGTGTTCCGGTCCAATCGATGGATAATCGAGCCCGGCGGAAACAGAATGGGTTGTGGCAATCTGTCCGGCTGCATCCTGCAGCACGTAAGAGTAAGTGCCCTGCAATACGCCGGGCAGCCCGCCGCGGAACCGCGCCGCGTGTTCGCCCAGTTTCTCGCCGCGCCCGCCGGCCTCCACTCCGATCAGCCGGACGCGCTTGTCCCTGATGAACTCATGGAAAATGCCGATGGCATTGGATCCGCCGCCCACGCACGCGATGATCGCGGCGGGCAGTTTGCCTTCGGCTTTCAGAATCTGCGCGCGCGCTTCGCGTCCGATCACCGAATGGAAATCGCGCACCATGGTGGGATAGGGATGCGCTCCCAGAACGCTGCCGAGAAGATAATGAGTGTTGCGAACGTTGGTCACCCAGTCCCGCATGGCTTCATTGATCGCATCTTTCAGGGTCTTCGACCCTGACTCAACCCCGCGCACTTCAGAGCCCAGCAGGCGCATGCGGAAGACGTTCAGTTCCTGGCGGCGCATGTCTTCCACGCCCATGTAGACAACGCAATCAAAGCCGAACAGCGCGCACACGGTGGCCGTGGCTACGCCGTGCTGTCCCGCGCCGGTCTCGGCGATGATGCGGTGTTTGCCCATGCGCTGCGCCAGGAGCGCCTGGCCGATGCAGTTGTTGATCTTGTGCGCGCCCGTGTGCAGCAGGTCTTCGCGCTTCAGATAGATTCTTGCTCCGCCCAGCTTCTTCGTCAGCCTCCGCGCATGGAACAGCGATGTCGGCCGTCCCGCGTATTCCTTCAGCAGGCGCTCGAATTCGGCGCGGAACTTTTTGTCTTTTCGCGCTTTCTCGTATTGGCGCTCCAGTTCTTCCAGGGCCGCCATGAGCGTTTCAGGCACATAGCGTCCTCCGTAGACGCCAAAGCGCCCGGGTGCTGGTTTGCTTTTCAGTGCTGCGCTGCCCATGCTTCTTTCTCCGCATTTCTTACTGCTGCCACAAATGCCTGCAGTTTTTCAGGATCTTTTTTGCCGGGTGCGCTCTCCACTCCGGAAACAACGTCCACTCCGAAGGGACGGAAGGTCCGCAGCGCCTCGCCCGCATTATTGGGATCGAGGCCGCCCGCGACAATGAAACGCATCTCTGTTCCCGTCAGGAAGGGCCGCACGCCCTGCCAGTCGAATGTGCGACCGCTGCCCGCGCCTGAATCCAGAAGGATAGAGTCCGGCGGCAATGCGGCGGTGAGGAGGCGTTCCAACTGAACATGAAAATCGCCATCAATCACAACCGTCTTGATCACCCGCAGCCGGTGGCTGCCAAGAGACACGGATTTTAAACGCGCAACAAAGTCCGGCGACTCGCTTCCGTGGAGCTGTACTGAACTGAGTCGCACGGCCTGAGCAATCTCGCGTATCCGGTCCTCGTGCTCGTCAACAAAGACGCCCACCCGCTCAACACCGGCCGGCAATCCCCGGATAATCTCCTGCGCCTTTTCCGGCGTGATTTGCCGTTTGCTGGGCGCAAAAATGAACCCCAGCGCATCCGCGCCGGCCTTGACCGATGCCAGCGCATCAGCGAGGGAGGTAGTGCCGCAAAATTTGATCCAGGTCCGCATCATCTTTTTTTGAAAATTTGCAGCCGGCCTACTGTACTGTGCCGGGCCAGTTGGGCGAGGATGATTGTGAGGGAGAGTACCAGCCCGCGTCCTGCAAAAGCTGCTGCAGCTTCCTTCCCGGGTCGTCGGCGCGCATGAGGGTCTCGCCGATCAGAAAAGCCTGGTAGCCGGATGAGTGCAGTTCGCGGATATCTTCGCCTTTTTCGATGCCGCTCTCAGCGATTTTCAAAATGTGATTGGGAATGTTTTCCGCGATCTCAATTGCCGTGTCGAGGCTTACATGGAAGGTCTTCAGGTCCCTGCTGTTCACGCCAATCACTTCAGCGCCGCCTTCCAGAGCGCGCCTCAATTCCTCATGGTCGTGCACCTCGCACAATACATCCAGGTCCATGGCTCCGGCACAGTCAAGAAGCTTGCGGAAGCTCTTGTCATCCAGCGCCGCCATGATCAGCAGAATGGCATCGGCGTGATGAGCGCGCGACTCGAGGATCTGAAACTCATCCACAATGAAATCCTTGCGCAGGCAGGGCAGATTGACGGCCGCGGCTGCCTCCATCAGATTGGCGAGCGAGCCCTGGAAATACTGCTCGTCGGTCAGGACAGAGAGCGCGGAAGCACCGCTGCGGGCAAGCTGGTTCGCCAGCAACCCGACCGGGAAAGTTCCGCGCAGCACACCCTTGGAGGGCGAAGCCTTCTTTAATTCCGCAATGACGGCCGGACCGATCTGAGACATGGCCTGCAACCGGCGGCGAAATCCACGGGGCTGGTGCTCCGCGGCGCACTTTTCCAGCGCGCGGATGTTGGCGCCATTGCGGGCGCGGGCGGCACGTTCACGTGCAGCAGCCAGGATCTCATCAAGCTTGGTCATGCGCAGCAGGATCAAGTATATGTGATTTGCGGCGAAAAACAGAGCAAAAGCCGCATAATGACGGACCGGGTTTGAACTGTGACCCGGAATGGAACGTGACCGGACCCGGTCAGGCGATAACGCCGCGGGGCTTTACGTTGCTGCGTATAAATTGGACGATTTCGTCCATCGGGGTGCCGGGATTGAAGATTCCCGCCACCCCTGACGTCTTCATGAACTCGAAATCCTGCTCGGGAATGATGCCGCCGATCACCAGCAGCACATCTTCCATTTTGTGCTGCCGCAGCAGATCTGATACTCGCGGAACAATGGCGTTGTGGGCGCCGGAAAGAATGGAAAGCCCGATTACATCCACGTCTTCCTGCAGGGCCGAGTTCACGATCATCTCCGGCGTTTGGCGCAATCCGGTGTAGATCACTTCCATGCCGGCATCGCGCAGCGCGCGGGCAATCACTTTGGCGCCGCGGTCATGGCCGTCGAGGCCAGGCTTGGCGACAAGCACGCGGATTTTGCGCTCGGCAGGCATTCAGGAAGATTCTATCAAAACGCATAACCACAAAGGACACGAAGGAAAACAAAGGGCCGTTACTTCCTTCGTGCTCCTTTGTGTCCTTTGTGGTTTGAGTTATTCTTCGGGAACTCCAGGCTCCGCCACAGATACCATGCGGCATAGCTGCAATAAGGATGCCAGTTTTCCGCCAGCTTTTCCATCTGCGCCGGAGTGGGTAATTTCCGCTTGCCGTACAAGCGCTGAATCGCCGTGCGCACACCGAGATCGCCGACGGGCAGTACATTGGGCCGGCGCAGAGCGAAAATCAGGAACATATGCGCCGTCCACACGCCCACGCCTTTGATGTCAGTGAGCGCGATGATCACTTCCTCGTCGTTCATGAAGGGAAGTTTTTCAAAATCAACTCTGCCGCTCAGCGCGTGTTCGGCCAGGTCGCGTATGTAGCCAATTTTCTGCTTGGAAAGCCCGCAACGGCGCATCTCTCCGATGCTCAGGTTCTGAATGGCTTCCGGGGTGAGCTTGCCGCCGGCAGCCTCCTCCAGCCGGCCGTAAATGGTACGCGCCGCTTTTGTGCTTAACTGCTGAAAGACAATGGAGCGGGCCAGGGCTTCGAAGGTCGGCTCGCGGTACGCAACCTGACACGGTCCCACGCGAGCGATTACGGATGCCAGCACAGCATCAGATTTTTTAAGATGGTTCACAGCTTTTCTCATGGCGGCTGATCCCAATCTAACCACAACTCCGGCGGCTTTGCATCTCCAGCCGGGGTTCAGCTTCCGCCAGGCACTTGTGCGGCAATGGCGCGACGGTGTGCGCCACTACGGGCTGTGGCGCACGCTCAAAGAGGAGATAGAAGCGTTGCTTCGTTGCGCGCGCGAATCCCTGCCTGACAGGCGAGAGGCGCGGTACGGAGACATGGATTACGACCGGGAGAATATGGTGGATACCACGCGGGCCAACGTGCCCTTTCGCACGCAGCTCGCCATCGCCCTCACCGGACACGCTTATTACGCTTCCGAACCGTACCTGTTCGAACAGATTATGCAGGCGCTGCCCATCGACTTCAGCCGGTTCAGTTTCATCGATCTCGGGTCAGGGAAAGGGAGAGCGCTCATGATGGCGGCCGGCTGCGGCTTCCGCCAGGCTATCGGCGTTGAATACATTCCTGCGCTCCACCGCGTGGCGCAACAAAATATCCGCAAGTTTGCCAGGGAGCACCGCGACCTGAAGACGCAAATGGAGAGCCTCTGCATGGATGCGCGCGATTTTGAATTTCCCGCTGAGCCGCTGGTGCTGTACCTGTTCAATCCCTTCTCGGAGCCGGTGTTTGCCGCAGTGCTGGATAGGCTGCAGAGATCGATCACCGGCAGCCAGCGGCCGGTTTACATCGCCTATCGTTATCTGGAGTTCGAACCGTTGCTTGCCCGGTGCGACTGGCTGGAAAAAATTGCCGGAACTGAGCAATGGGCGGTGTACCGGATTCACCGTGATCACGCTGCGATTCCGGCGATTACGTAATGCTCACCTCTTCATAGGTCCCGTAGACTTCTCGGAGCGCATGGCAGATCTCGCCCACGGTGGCGTAAGCGCGCACGCAGTCAACGATGTACGGCATCGTGTTGGCCTGGCTGATGTTGCCGTCTTTCGGGACCACAGGTTCCTGTGCGGCGGCACGCTTCAAGGCATCGAGCCGGCGTCCGACTTCAGTGTTGTCCCGGCGGGCGCGGAGATTTTTAAGTTTTTCCGTCTGGCGTTTCGCCACCGACTCGTCGATATAGAGAATCTCCGGCGGTTCTTCTTCGATGACGAAATCATTGGCGCCAACGATGATCTTCTCGCGCGCTTCCACGGCGCGCTGGTACTGGTATGACGCTTCGGCGATTTCCTTCTGGGGATAGCCGTTTTCGATGGCTTTGACCATGCCACCCATGGCATCCAGCTTGTCGAAATAGTCGAATGCGCCCTTCTCCATGTCGAGGGTGATCTTCTCCACAAAATAAGAACCACCCAGCGGATCCACCGTCTGGGTTACGCCGGATTCAAAGGCGATGATCTGCTGCGTGCGCAGCGCGATGCGAGCCGCTTCCTGCGTGGGAAGGGCCAGAGCTTCATCGTAAGAGTCGGTATGCAGAGATTGTGTTCCGCCCAGCACTGCGGCGAGGGCCTGAACCGCGGCGCGCGCAATGTTGTTCATGGGCTGCTGAGCTGTCAGCGAGACACCCGCAGTCTGGGTATGGAAGCGCATGACCATGGTGCGCTGCTCCTTCGCGCCGAAGCGGTCTTTCATCAGCCGGTACCAGATTTTGCGCGAGGCGCGGAACTTGGCGATCTCCTCGAAAAAGTCGTTGTGGGAATTAAAGAAGAAGCTCAAACGGGGCCCGAATTCGTCAACGTCGAGCCCGCGGCGGCGCGCCCACTCCACGTATTCAACGCCGTCATAGACAGTGAAAGCCAGTTCCTGCAGGGCCGTGGAGCCGGCTTCGCGGATGTGGTATCCGCTGATGGAGATGGTATTGAAGCGCGGCGTGAATTTTGATCCGAACTCGAATGTGTCAATCACCAGCCGCATGGATGGGGCGGGCGGATAAATGTACTCCTTCTGGGCAATGTATTCCTTCAGGATGTCATTCTGAATGGTGCCGGAAATCTTCTTCCAGTCAGCGCCCTGCTTTTCCGCCACCACCAGGTACATGGCCCACAGCACGGAGGCGGGCGAGTTGATGGTCATGGAAACCGTGGTCTTTTCCAGGTCAATGC
>JBLMYN010000262.1:0-3299 GCA_050258305.1 Actinomycetota bacterium | reverse complement strand
CATGCACGGTGGCCAGCAGAACAGCGCCGGAATAGGGCGAGAACTTAAAACCAGTGCCTTTGCCGGTGGCCGGGTTCCACTGGTCCACGCTGTCGTCGAGACCGCCCGTGGCGCGCAGGATGGGCACGGTGCCGTAGCGCATGCTGTACATCTGATTCAGGCCGCTCGGCTCGTACCGCGAAGGCATCAAAAACATGTCCGCGCCTGCCTCAATCTTGTGGGCCAGGACGTTATCATAGGCAACCTTCAGAGCGAACTTCTCCGGGTTCTGGCGATTGAGCTTGATGAACAGGTCCTGATAGTCCTTGTCGCCGCTGCCCAGAATCGTGAACACCACGGGCAGTCGCGCCAGGTCTTCGGCAATTTCGGCAATCAGGTCAAAGCCCTTCTGCGCGGCAAAGCGCGAGACGATGCCGATCACGGGTAACTCGACCGTCTGCGGACTCTCGATACCAAACTGGCGCAGCAGATCGTATTTGCATTCTGTTTTGCCCTCCAGATTCTCGGCAGAATATTGGCGTACGATGAGGCGGTCTTTCTCCGGATTCCACTCGTTGTAATCGACGCCGTTCAGGATTCCGGTCACCGTTCCCGAACGCGCGCGGAGTACACCGTCAAGTCCAAAGCCAAATTCTGCGGTCTGAATTTCCTGGCTGTATTTTCTGCTCACTGTGGTGATGAAATCAGAAAAAACGAGCGCGCCTTTCAGAAAGTTCACCTTACCCCAGAACTCCATCTTATCCATGGTCAACAGGTCCCACGGGAGCATCAGGAGCGGCAGCGTGTCCGGCGGAAACAGTCCCTGATAGCCCATGTTATGGATGGTGAACACAGTGGCGGTGGACTGAAAGACCGGATCGTCCATGTAACTGGTGCGCAACAGCACCGGGATCAGGGCCGTCTGCCAGTCGTGGCAGTGAAAAATGTCCGGCACGCCCAGGATTTTTGATGCCTCCAGCACCGCGCGGGAGAAGAGCGCGAAGCGTTCAGCATTGTCCGGATAGTCGCCTGCCGGCGTGCCGTAGAGCGCGTCACGATCAAAGAAGGGCGGATAATCAATGAAGTAAAATTGCACACCGGCGTTTTTGCCGCCGTCCAGCAGCGAGCAGAAGCGATACTGATCATCAAAGGGAACGGTAATACTGGGCAGGACAGTGTTCGCTTCCGGCAACCGCGTCTGCCGGTATTTGGGAACGTAGACGGAGACTTTGTGGCCAAGGGCAGCCAGCGCCTGCGGCAAGGCGCCAAGCACATCGGCCAAGCCGCCCGTCTTGGAAAAAGGCACGCATTCAGAAGCGGCAAAGGCAATGTTCATGGGGCCTCCGGGCAGCTCAGAAATAACGCGTGGGTGCGGCCACTTTCAAAAGTCTAAAGGCGGAAAGGAGCAGGGGTCAAACTTGTCGAAAACCAAAAAAGCCCGGCTGGGGCAGAACTTTCTCACCGACCGGCACGCCGCAGAAAAGATAGTAGATGCGCTGGGCGACGTTTCAGACAGGCTGGTGGTGGAGATCGGCCCGGGAAAGAGTGCGTTAACGGGCGTGCTGGCGCAGCGCGCCGGCCGGCTGATCGCAATCGAACTGGACCGGATGCTGGCCACAGAGCTGCGCTACAAGTATTCTCGCCATCCCTATATCGAAATTCTGGAAGGTGACGTTCTCAAGATCGACTTTCGCACGGTACTGAACCGCACCATCGGCCCACTGAACGATCTTCGCCCGGTCAAGCCCTCACGGGCACGAGTTGTCGGCAATCTTCCCTACTACATTACTTCTGACATCCTGCTGCGGCTTTTTGAGTTCCATGATCAGTTTGACCTGATCGTGATCATGGTGCAGCGCGAAGTGGCCGACCGCATCGCAGCCAAGCCCGGCTCCCGTGATTACGGGTTGCTCTCCGCCACTGCGCAGCTTTACTGCGAGGTGGAGAATCTTTTCAGTCTTCCGCCGGGCGCGTTTTCACCGCCTCCCAAAGTGCACTCCAGCGTGCTGCGTCTCACTATCGCTCCGCGTTTTGAGGAATTACGGATTGAGCCGGGTGAATTCATTGCGTTCCTGAAGTCGGCATTTGCCATGAAACGCAAAACGCTGCTCAATAACCTGAAGGACGCCTATTCCCAGGAGACGATTAAAGCAGCTCTGCAACAGGGCGGCTTGCGGCCGGATGTGAGGGCAGAGGCCGTGGGGCTGGAGAGCATGGCAGCTCTACTTCGCAACCTGAACGAGAGCCAGTAGCCAATAAAGACACAAGCTGCACGAAATTATTTTCGTGCAGCTTCGTCCTCTTTCTAGTGCAACGAATTATCTCCGTCTGCCTCGTTCAGCTTTCGCGTCGCCCCTTGGAGCCGATCCTCCCACGCGCGGCGCTGGCGGACTGTACGGCCGGGCAGCCGGACGCGGAGCTGATGCCTGAGGCGCAACACGCGGCGCAGGCGGCGGACTTGCAGGTCGTGACGGAACTATTGCCGGTGCGGTACGCGCATGCACCACGGGAGCAGACGGTTGCGGCCTTGCTGCATAAACTGGCGGTTCTGCGGGCCTTGTTACATGAACTGGAGGTACGCGTTCCGGCCTGCCGCGAAATTCGCCGGTGCCCGGTCTCTCTGCGGGCCTCTCGTTGCGTGGGACCCTGGCCTCAGGAGCCGTGGCTGCAGGTGTTTCGCGCGGCACGATGGCCGGCTGGGTTTCAGCACGAATCACACGATTACCGGGACTGGCGTCTGGCCGCCGGTCACGATCATGGTCTCGCGGAGGCAAGCTGCCTTCCACATTGTCATTGTTGAAGACGCGCCGCGGACGGTCTCCCGGCCGGGATCCCCCTGGTATGGGTGGTATCCTGGGATTCCTCGGATTCCTCGTCACCAGATTTCCGTGCGCCGGGGGAGCCGGAGGATGAAATCCCGGGGGCGTGTTGACGAGCCTCGGACGTCTCCACCAGCCGTGCCAGCCGCCGGGCTGCCACATCCAGCCTGACCCATTCACAAAGATCCATTGGCCGTAGCGGTACGGCATCCAGCCCCACGGATAAGCCGAAACCCAGACGTAACCATATGGCGTCAGTGTCCAGTATCCATTGATGAACGGGTTCCAACCCAGACCGGCGCCGTAAGGCTGCCACAGCCATCCGTAGCCGGCGACATCATAGTATGTTCCGTAATAGTTCAAATCGTTCAGGCCATACTGATATGGCGACTGCACAGTGTTCGATACGTCCGCGGAGGCATAAGTGCTCAGGGCGTCATCGCGCTGCTGGCTCCAGTCATCAAGGTCATCGGCTTCCGTGCCGTTGTCCAGAGCGTAATG
>JBLMYN010000261.1:0-6015 GCA_050258305.1 Actinomycetota bacterium | reverse complement strand
AAAAAAGTTCTGTTTTTTTCAAAAAAATCGGCGGGGATTGTCGCGTGTCTGTCACACCTGCACTGTGACAAAGGGCGACGCGTTTTCTATCTGCAGGCACCCGTACAGCCTAGCATAGTGATGATGGAAGTGCAGATGTGATCGCTTGCCCGCCCGCGACGGCTTTGCAGGGCACACAGGCCGTTGAGATCGCAATTTTCTTGCCTTAGTTGCTGGCAGCAGCAACTCCCTCGGCATCATCCTATAAACAGCGCCGCATTCGCCTCCATTTTCTCCCAGGGGGTTCCCCATGACCGACCCGATTTGGGCCGCGCGTGCCCGCGGCGTTTTGATAGTCCTGTTCCTGACCGTGGCCGGCCTGCTTGGCTACGCAGTCCACCAGCATTATCAGGTCAAGCGTCTCGCCTCCGAAAATGATCTGATGGTTTCCACCTTGAAAGATACACGCACGCAAATGCTCGCACTGAATCAGAAACTTGATGCGCTCGCCGCGCCGCCTGCTGCTCCTCAGCCTGCTCCGGTGAAAGTGCGCAAGCCCAGGCCGGTCCACAGAGTGGTTGTCCGGCACAACGAAAATGATGTGCGTTTCACCAGGCTGCAGACCCAGGTGGACTCGCAGGGCCGGGCGATTGAATCCACGCGCCAGGAGCTGTACAGCGCGCGCACGGAATTGCAGGGCGGCATCGCGCGCAACCATAGCGAGCTTGTGGTCCTGCAGAAAAAAGGCGAGCGGAACTATTATGAATTCGATCTGGACAAGTCCAAGCAGTTCCAGCGCACCGGGCCAATCGCTTTGAGCCTGCGCAAGGCCAACACGAAACATCTGTACGCCGACCTGGAAATCAGGGTGGAAGACATGCAGGTCTCACAAAAGCACGTAAACCTCTTCCAGCCGGTAATGTTCTACCCCTCCAGCGAGGGCCGTCCGGTGGAACTGGTGATCAACAGCATCCGCCACAACCACATTCACGGCTATATCAGCGCGCCGAAATACACCTCCGCTGAACTGGCAGCCGAAGCCGCAGGGGAGACTCCAGGCAGGCGGCAAAAGCTGGAAGTGCCGCGCTAGCGGACGGTTGGGACCCAAATAGCCGGCGTCGAGTTGGGTGTCTGGACGGCGCGATGTAGCGGCTGGTGTAGTGGTTAAAGACACCGCGCAAATGGCATTGACTCGCGGGGTGCCGCTCTGGTAATTTCACGCTTGTACCTCGCGGGTCTCCGCCGCTCGAAAAGGTGATCCTACCTACGATTCTCTTCTCGCAGGAGTCGTGGATGGAGGAGTTGCGAGCACGAATACCTGTGCTTGCTCTTCATCCAACATGATCCTGGATTCGGGAGCCAGCCATTCGAGAGGAGAAATTCATGAAATTCAATACGATCACGCCCAACCTCGTTGTCACGGACATGGAAAAGAGCCTTCACTTTTACCGTGATGTGCTTGGCTTTACTTTGTCGCAGACTGTTCCGGACAAAGCCCCGTTTATCTTTGCGTGGATGAAACGCGACGATGCCAACGTCTTCCTTAACCAGCAGATGCCACAGCAGCCCGGCCAGACTGATCCTCTGGCGGGCCGGCCAGTCGGTGGAACGCTGAGCATGTACATGGTTCTTGAAGGCATTGATGATCTGCTGAAGATGGTAGAAGAAGCCGGCGTGAAGCCTGCCGTCCCTCTGCACAAGGAGTTTTACGGGATGAAGGAGTTCGCTGTGCTGGATCCCGACGGCTATCTGATTATCTTCGCCGAGAGGGAAGATTGATCTGGAAACGATACGGACGCGCCAGATGCGCGTCCGCATCATTCTTCTAATCCAGGTGGGTTAATTCGCGGAAGACCTTGTAACGCTCGTCAATTTCTTCGCGCGTGAGCTTCTGCAGGCGCTCTGTCCCAAAAGCTTCCACGGCAAACGACCCCATCACGCCGCCGTAGAACATTGCCCGTTTGAAAATATCGCGCGTGAGCTTTTCCTGGGACGCGATGTACCCCATAAATCCTCCGGCGAAGCTGTCGCCGGCGCCGGTGGGATCGGTGACGGCCTCGATGGGCAGGGTGGGAGCGCGGAAAGGATGATGGCCGAGTCCGAACGCGCCATCCTTAAAGAAAACGGTGGCTCCGTACTCGCCGTGCTTGATGACCAGCGCCTGCGGTCCCATGTGCAGGATTTTCTGCGCGGCGCGCGCCAGGCTGGGATCCTGGGCCAGCATCCTGGCTTCGCTGTCATTGATCAGCAGCGCATGGACCTGCTTGAGCATTTCATTCAGGTTGTCGCGATGGCCGTTGATCCAGTAGTTCATGGTGTCACCACCAACGAACTTTGCATGGTGCATCTGTTTGCGGACGCTGACCTGCAGCACAGGATCGATGTTGGCGAGAAAGACGTAATGGCTGTCCTTGAACTTATCGGGAATCTGCGGGTTGAAGGCACCGAAAACGCCGAGTTGTGTATCCAGCGTTTTGGCTTCATTTACGTTTTCACCATACTCGCCCGACCAGAAAAAGCTTCGGCCTTGTTCGCGGACAATGCCGCTGATGTCGACCCTGCGATCGTGAAAAACCTTTTCCTCTTTCGCGGTAAAGTCCTCACCCACCACGCCTACTACCCGTACCTGGGTGAAGAAGCTGGCGGCGAGAGAAAAATAAGTGGCGGCGCCGCCGAGGATTTTGTCGGTTTTGCCGTAAGGTGTTTTGATGGCGTCAAAAGCAACGGAACCCACTACCAGCAGTGACACTAGGCTTTTGCCTCCTGGCCTTTTTTGAGATATTTGTCGAGCAGCAGGCTGAGTTTCTGCCGCGTGCCGGCGGGAATTTTTTCCGGATCGGTCAGAATGGCATACTGCAGCGCTGAGCCGCATTTGCAGTTGCGTTCCTTCGGCATCAGGGCGACAGCCTGCTTCACCACGCGCGCCGCGTTGTCGGCATTGGTGTGCAGCACCTTCACGATCTGCTCAACCGAGACCGAATCGTGCCCGGGATGCCAGCAGTCATAATCGGTGACCATGGCCATGGTGGCGTAGCAGATCTCGGCTTCGCGGGCCAGCTTGGCTTCCTGCAGGTTGGTCATCCCGATCACGTCCGCGCCCCAGCTGCGGTAGAGGTTGGATTCCGCCCTGGTCGAGAACTGCGGGCCCTCCATGCAGACATATGTCCCACCGGGCTTGCCCACTACGCCATTGTCCTTAGAGGATTGACCGATGGCAGCAGCGACTTCAGGACAGACCGGATCGCCGAAGGCCACATGGGCAACGATCCCGTGGCCGAAGAACGTGGCTGTGCGATTGAAGGTGCGGTCGATGAACTGATCGGGAATAACGAAGTCCGTCGGCTTGTGCTCTTCTTTCAGGGAACCCACGGCGGAAACCGAAACGATACGCTCCACGCCCAAGTCCTTCATGGCGTAAATGTTGGCGCGGAAGTTCAACTCGGTGGGAAGAAGGCGATGCCCGCGGCCGTGACGGGCGAGGAATGCGACCTTGCGGCCCTCGAGCGTGCCCAGGATAAACGCGTCTGAGGGTTCGCCGAAGGGCGTTTGCACCGTGACTTCCTGAACATCGCTCAGGCCGGGCATGGAATACAGACCGCTGCCGCCGATAATGCCGATTTCAGCTTGTTGCAAGAGAAGCTCCTGATGGGTAATTAACCAGTGATTATAAACAATGGTATTCCGAGAGCCGGCTTTTGCCGGCCAGGCAAAAGGCCGGAGCTTGCGCTCCGGCCTTCGCCCTTGAAGGAGGGATACTGCTCAGGCGCTTCTGCGCGGGCGTATGCTCAGGTCACGAACTTGCGCGAGCAGGCTCGAGCGCTGCATTGCGTCCAGCTTGCAGAGCAAAGGAATAACTTCAGCAATGAAATCGTCCTGCATCAAATCGGAAATCTCATCTTCCCTGGAGCGGCCGGAACCTTTCAGCAGGTCGGCCACCGGGACTTCGAGAGCGGTTGCGAGCCGCTGCAATGAAGAAAGCGTAGGCACCGCCTTCTCGTTTTCTATCTTCGAAACATACGTTCGCGGCACCTGCATGCGCATGGCAAGCTGGCGCTGGCTCAGGCCGGACCGCTGCCGCAATGAACGAATGGCTGAGGCAATCTGCAGATGGGAATGATTGCCGGATGGCGGTTCGATCACCGGCGGCTGCTCAATCAGAATGGGCTCGGGCTCTTCAGCATCGAGCGATGTACGGCATTTTCTGCAAAGATTGCTGTTGGTCCTGAATTGGACGAGGTGACAATGATCGCAACGTACAACTTCCCGGGAATCCACCGGTGCCAGCGTTGTCGCCATGAATTCTTTTCGGAGGGGCCAGAGCAGGCACGACTCCAAAAAACTTTACTCCTTTAAGTACCCCCGTTTAGGGTACTCTGACGGTAGTCTCTAGGATGATTTACACCTTGTCAACTAAAAAATCAGGCAAAACACGTACAAAGACAGGACTTGGAAGAATATGAAAGGGGAATACAAGTAAAAAGCCATGATTGACCGCGCTTCCGCATGGGACCTGTTGTGCGAATACACGCAGACAGAAAGCCTTCGCAAGCATATGCTGGCGGTTGAAGCATGCATGCGCGCCTACGCGCGCAAGTACGGCGAGGACGAAGATAAATGGGCCATCACCGGCTTGCTGCACGATTTCGACTACGAGAAATACCCCACGCCGCAGGAGCATCCGTTCGTGGGCAACAAGATCCTGGAAGAGCGGGGATACCCGGAGGAAATCCGGCGGGCGATTCTCTCCCACGCGGACTACTCCGGAGTGAAGCGCGAAACCAAGATGGAAAAGGTCCTCTATGCCTGCGATGAACTCGCCGGCTTCATCACCGCCAGCGCGCTGGTCAAACCCAACAAGTCACTGGCCGAGGTGGAAGCAAAATCCGTCCGCAAGAAGATGAAGGACAAGGCATTCGCCCGCAGCGTGAACCGTGACGACATCATCAACGGCGCCGCCGACCTGGGCGTCGACCTGGAAGAACACATCGCGTTCTGCATTGACGCGATGAAGGCGATTGCACCGGAGCTGGGGCTGGCGGGAACCGCTGCTGCAGAGAAGTGAGGTTATCGCGCTGTGGTAGCGAGGCAGGGCTCAAGCCGGCTCGGATAGCCGGCAGCTATCTTCCTCTTTCCGTTTGCCGCAGGATTGATGGCCAGCAGCCATTTCTGCTCTTTATGAAGTTCAGCAGGGATGCTGAAACGCACGAGGTACGCTGACAATACTTCCTGCAGCCAGAAGCGCTTCAGTTCCTCCTTTGCGGACTGCAGCCGTCTTTTGTCCCCCCAGCGCAGAGAGTTCACGTCGTAGATGCGCACAGCGCCGCCTGCGCGGTTGGCAAAATCTGACATCAACCCGGGCGCGTAGGCTGCCTGCGGAGTCGATGGTGCAGTAGGGTCCGTTATCAGGTGAACAAACAGCCGCACACCCTTTTGAGACAGTTCCCGCGGGATCAGATGATGCAGCCTATCAGGGTCAGACGTAAATTCGTTTGCGAAGGCAATCTCTTTATTAAAAGCGCCAAGACTCATCTGAACCCCGGCGGGAAAGCTGTTGAGATCCTCATCCAGCATTTCTTTGATCTTCTGTACCGTGTCTCGCTGATTTGAAACGCTCCCGACATCAATGCTGGACATGCTTCCGCTGGCGTCCACGAGCAGCAGAACGCGAAAAGATCGGATTCGCTCAAGGCTGTTAACAGGGAAATAACTTTTTTTGATTCTGGCGTGTAGCATGGCGGGCTGAATGGAGGAAAGGAAGTTGCCGGTGGTTGCGTCAACAATTGTGGCCGGAACAGAAATTTCGCAGGTTTGTGCCTGGGCATTTAGTGGAACCATCCCCAGCCACAACGTTGCGGCGCAGACAGTTGTTGCAATTCTCATCACCGGACAAACTCCGCCGACATGGTATAGCTGATTTGTGCTGGTCGCATACAGGCGAATCTCTGATTTTCCTTTACACCTTCGGAGGAACATAGTCATGCCGCTGGTTCGAATTGCGCTCATCGAGGGAAAACCCGCTGATTATAAGAAAAAGAT
>JBLMYN010000260.1:0-3334 GCA_050258305.1 Actinomycetota bacterium | reverse complement strand
GGCAACGGATTGCCATTCAGGTCTTTGATCGCCGGGCCGGTTGCGCCGCCTTTCAGCGTGGCCGTGTATGTTGTCGAGTAGGACAAAGGCGCGGCTGGCTGCAGGCGGGCCAGATTGTTGCTCGAATCCCAGGTGACCGTTGCTGGAACCACGTTGTTTGCGGCGTCGGTCAGCAGAAAGGTGCCGGTCGTCAGCGTAGCCGGATCAATGGGTCTGACGAAGGCTGCAGTAACCGCGTCAGTAACCGACGCCAATGAGCCCGCTGCGGGAGTCACCACGGCGACTGACGGAGGGATGGCATTCGCGAGAACCGTGACCGCGACATCCACCCAATAATTGGTGTCGGCGTGCGGCTGCGTCGGGAACAGCCCCGGAGATCCATAAGTAAACGAGCCGTTCGGCGCCAGAGCCGAACCCGCGGGAGCGTGCAGTGGCGCGGCATTGCGATCAGAGCTGAAGTAGTTTGGATCGGCCGAGTAGTGACCGCTGGGGCAGAAATAGGCAGCCACGTAATCAGTGTTGGCCGTGATCGCCAGCGGGGTCGGAAAATCCGCTTCCTGCCAGCCGCTGGCGGTCTCATTCGTAAATTGCACTGATTCCAGCAACGTGCCGTCGGCGGTGTACAGGTAGCCAAAATGCGTCCCGGTGTTGCCGGGCGACTTATAAAAGCGAATGCCCACAACCGTTCCATCTACATCAGAATGGAAGCGGACGCCCAGGTTTACCGGTGAGTCCGGACCCGCATCCGCCAGGATCGGGGCCGCGGTTGACGGCCAGAGCGAAAGCGCGACTGTCCCGGTTGAAACGGTCGCAGCAAACGTGGCATCAGCTGACGTGGCAAGGTTGCCGAGCGCATCCTGTGATTTCACGGCGAAGTGATACGTTACGTTCGCAGACAAGCCCGCAAGCGTAACCGTATGCGAAGTCACAAGGCTCGAATCAAGCGCGCTGGCCGAGCCATAAGCCGAAGTTACTCCGTACACAACCTGGGAATCGCTTGCGACATCGGTCGTCCATGAAATCGTAGCGCCGGACGTCGTGACATTGCTCACGGTCACATTGCTGATCACCGGCGGCTGAGGAGCTTGAACGGTCAGCACGCTGGTGTTGCTGATGCCTGCCTGCGTCGCCGTGATCACCGTTGTTCCGGGACTCACGGCTGCAGCCAGCCCGCGAAGGTTGACTGTCGCCACGCCCGGGTTTGACGATGACCACACCACCTGGCCGGTGATGTTCAGTGAGCTTGCATCCGAATAACTTCCCGTCGCTGTAAACTGCTCGGTCGACCCGGTGGATATCGTCGGGTTCGCCGGCGTAACTGCAATCGATGAAAGCGACGGCGCCGTGCCCTGGGCTTCTTCCGCAATTTGCTGGTAAAGAGCCTTAGCCTCCTGATACCGGGCCTGCACTGCGCTCAACTCGGTCGGGAAGTACTGGTTCCACGGTCCGCCCGGCGAGGTGTTCGTCAGCAGGCTGTCCATCCACTGCACGTAGAACTGCGGATCGGTCGCGTTCGCGCGCACCGGCTCATGATCTACGGTCACGAAGACGGCGGCCGTGTGCACCACGTGTCCAGTGGGGCCCATCCGGCGCGCCGCCAGCCACCCGCTTTTGCTGAACGTGACCGTCGTGCTCAGTGTTGCCCCCGTACCGGCGCTAACTGTCGCCTGCTGGCTCGCCACAACCACACCGTTGGCAACCAGCTCAATCGTTCCGGTCAGGCTCTGGTTGGCCGTCCACTGCACAGTTACCGGAACTGTCCCGCCGCCTGTCAGGAAAACTTCATCGCCCGGTCCGGCAGTGCCATTTACCGTGAGGTCAAGAAACTCGTTATGCCCATCGAGAGAAACCACCGTTCTCCCGTTTGCAATGCCGTCAATCCAGTTGCGATACGTCATGGTTCCTGACGCAACGCGAACGTAAGTCAAGGGCGAGCCAACCGTCGTGCCGTCATTGCACGGATAATCGGTTCCCGCTGCAAAGCCAGGACGGAAGCCACTGTTCAGCAGCCGGTAGTAGGCAGTGATAGCGCTATCGCCGCCGTTGACGTCCTCGGAAATGAAATCGGCCGAGCCAAGCCCGACTTCCACCGGATACTCCAGCGGCGTGCAGCAGCTCAAAGTCACAGGAAAGCCTGCGTCCAGGTACTGCATATGAGCGAAGCCGGCGATCGCGTTCTGCTGGTGCGCCCAGGTGAATATCGGGAAAGTGGATTCATCCCAGATCTGTTCCGCATGTTTCAGCCCCAGCGCCACTACGTGTCCGCCAAGGGCCTGATGGGGAAACTGAGTCAAGGTCGGATCCCAGTGCCATTCCGCGTCCCAGTGAAGGATGCGTCCCGGCGTGGAGATCGGCGCGTCCTGCCCATTGACCAGGGCAAGGTCCGTGCTGGGATCCAGCACTTCGCCATTGCCCATGTCCGCCAGCAGGCTGACCGCGGCAAGATTCTGCGTGTTCATTTTGTCGGCTATGCTCGAGACCGATACCGGAGGTCCGCCGCAACTGCGGTGGACGTGCATATCGCCCGCGAACCAGCCCGCCGGTTCAGGATTCTGCGCCTGCAAGCAAACACATATGCTCAAGACAGCCGGCAGGAGTTTGATGAACGGCTTCAATTTTCCACTCTCCCGACCGTACCCAAATAAATTGGGGGAAGGTACGGTAAGGAATTGCAACCAGTGTGCCGTTACTTGCACTTTCCGGTGATTCGAAAAGCCAACCTAAGTCTTTAAGCCTCGCCCGATTCGCAAGTCATACCAATAACGAGAGTTGCTGGCTCTTCTCCATTTAGCTGGACGAGCGATATACCTAGATTTCCACCGGCGGACATCACCAGGTGACATCTGGCAGCTTGATCCGGGGATTAAGACCTTCCACTAAGTTGAAAAGGTTTGCACCTTCAACATCGCTTGCCGCTCCCCCATGAGGAACTTCTAACCATCTGCGGTTAACGCATAATTCAAACTTCGTCAGGGGAGGGGTACCCATAGCTCAATTAGGATTCTAAAGGACTTATTCGTCGGTACCCCCAGAGTCGATCTGGGCGTACCCTGAGAGCGCACCCATGTCAACAGCCTGCCGACTAAACTGACTGGCACTATCTCATACTTCAAAGAGCCATACGCCTCTCCGCCTGAGCGGCGGCACCCCCCGCCAGATAGCCTCTTTGGCTTCCGACAGTAGCTTCTCAATATACTATTTTTGTTCGCCTCATGTCAACGAAATCTTCAGTTCAAATCGGAACACAGATCTGGGCTTTAAAGGCAAAGGCGCTGGCGCCTGCGATCCGCGTGGTGGGCGTCGCCGCAAAAAGAGATGGCGCCATGATCCAAGG
>JBLMYN010000259.1:0-5834 GCA_050258305.1 Actinomycetota bacterium | reverse complement strand
CGCAATTCATGCGGCCAGCCGCTTTCTGGACGACGTTATAACTGTCAATCGTTATCCGTTCCGCGAGATCGAGGAAGCAACACAGGCGCGCCGAAAGACCGGTTTGGGTGTCATGGGATTCGCCGAAGCCTGTATTCTCTTGAACATTTCATATGGCGACGAAGAGGCACTCTCATTTGCCGAGAAGCTTATGGCGTTCATTGCTGACGAAGCTCGGCGCGCCTCGGCGCTTCTGGCGGAGGATCGAGGTCTGTTCCCAACATGGAAGAGCAGTACGCTTGCGCGATGCGGACTGCGATTAAGAAATGCGACTCAAACCTCCATCGCTCCGACCGGGACAATCAGCCTGATTGCAGGCACATGCTCGGGAATCGAGCCGCTCTTTGCCCTGGCCTACAGGCGGGTAGGAGTGTTGGAAAGCGAAACGCTTACCGAACTCAATCCAGTACTCCTGCGATACGCGGAGGAGCATCTGGAAAACTCTCCCGCGATAATTCAGGCAGTGGTCCGCACCGGCAAACTGCCCCAGACAGGCTTCTCACCTCGTCTACGCCGGTTGTTTCTGACGGCGCTGGAGATTCCGCCGGCACAGCATGTCCGCATGCAAGCTGCATTTCAACGTCACGTTGACAACGCGGTATCGAAAACGGTAAACCTGCCGGACGATGCTTCAGTTGAGGACGTAGCCAATATCTTCCGCCTGGCACACAGGCTCAAATGCAAAGGAATCACAATTTTTCGTTACGGCTCCAAACCTGACCAGGTACTGCAGCTCGGTGCGGGAGAAGAGATGTACGAGCGTGAGTATTTTGCGCATTGTGATCCAGCTGCCTGCAAGCTCTAGCGTTTTCGCTGCTGACAGGTTAACAAACCGTTCGCCTTTTACGTGCCCGCTTTCCGCATGCTCAAGTCATCTTCGGCATTTCGTGTGGCTTTTCTTCGGGCTCGGGTACCTCAGTAAGAACGGCTTTCGTGAGTAACAAGGTTCCGCCGACGGAAACGGGGTGCTCCCGCACCACCTTCGTTGGATCGACGACACGGCCTTAACCAGATCAACATAGCCCGCTGAGCATAGCGAGGCGCACGGGTACGTAAAGAGTACGCACGAAACGCAGGAACGGTAAGTTGTTGAGGGAAAAGCAGGAACTGGCGGAGAGGGGGGGATTCGAACCCCCGATAGAGGTGTTAGCCCCTATAACGGTTTAGCAAACCGCCGCCTTCAGCCACTCGGCCACCTCTCCGTGAGGACGCGACGTTGCCGCTGGAGCCATTGTATCAGCTTTCACACGAAGCACCGCGCGAGATTCGTTCATGAGAATTGCGCCGGTGTGAACAGGGATTTCCATCTGCTGATCAGCGGCTGGGATATCTCAGGCTGCTCTTTGTCAAAAGCAGCAAGGGACCTGAGCGCATCTGCTTTGACAGCAATCACATCGGCCGGCGCACAGGAGAGCAGGGCCGCGCATTCCATGTTGGAGTATCCCTCCAAAACAGACAGCACAAACACGAAGCGCTGAAAGGTGGAGAGGTTCGCCATCCTGCGTGCCAGCGCATCCAGCTCTTCATTACCCGCTTGCGGGTCCATGCGAAGTGGCACGTTATGAGATTCTTTTAGGGAAGGAGCCACTGCCTTGATTGCGCGCTTAACGATGGCCCGCTGGCTCCATGACCGCGCCCATTGCCGGAAGACCGGGTTCCCATGGATAGCGTCCTCCAGCCCGCCGACAAATACCTGTTCGGCAAGCTGATGGTCCGCAGTCAGCAAATACGCGAGCAGGTGCAGCCCCGCCATGTCTTCAGAAAAAATCCTCTGAAAGTCGCTGCGCGTCGCGTGTTCACCTGCGGATTGCCTCGGGTTGCTGCGATTTCTGGAACAGAACATAAGCCTCATTCCCGGATAAGGTATAGATTCGGCGACAGGACAAAGGTTTCGGATTTTCTCGATCACCTGGACTATTTCATGTCTGCTGCCGCGCAGGTGAGATTCACTCGTTCCTGCCTGCCATCCATTGCGGTGGGGTTCAGACCGCTGGCGCCGGCATCTGCGGATGGAACCTGCCGTTCTGGTATCTTCATATCATCATGATCCCGTACCGCAGGGCAGTGGTATGCGTCCTTATCGCTTCATTCTCCGTATTCGCATCCGCGGCGGAGCGTTATGTCAAGCCGGCGCCCGTTGAGCTGACCAAAGATGGCCGCCACTGGGCGGAGCAGACGCTGAAGAAAATGTCTCTGGAAGAGAAAGTCGGCCAGATGTTCGGCGTCCGCTATTACATGAATTTCGAAAACTTCAACAGTGACGGATACCAGCAGTTCCGCCAGGAGCTGCAGAAATATCATCTCGGGACCGTACTGCTCACCATCCATGTGGACGGGCCGCTGTTGCTCAAGAGTCTCCCCATGGAAGCCGCCGTCATGGCTAACCAGCTGCAGCGCGATTCCAGGCTGCCGCTGCTCATCTCGGCCGATTTTGAGCGCGGGCCGGCCATGCGCATGTATGCCGTGCCGGTCTTCCCGGACGCCATGGCATTCGCCGCAACCGGTAATCCAAAAAATGCAGAACGTTTTGGGGCCATCGTCGCCGAGGAGTCGCGTGCGGTCGGAATCAACTGGGACTACTTTCCCATCGCGGACGTGAACTCCAATCCCAACAATCCCATTATCAACACGCGTTCCTACGGTGAAGATCCCATCGTTGTAGGGCAGTTTGTATCTGCTTTTATCAGGGGAGCGCGTGCACATGGAATGCTGACCACGGCAAAGCATTTCCCCGGCCATGGCGATACCGGCACGGATTCGCACCTGGGCGTTGCGCGCGTGGATGCCGATCTGGCCCGGCTCCACAGCGTGGAATTTCCGCCATTCAAGCAGGCGATTGCCGCCGGGACCGATGCGGTGATGGTGGCGCATGTGAGCGTTCCCGCGCTGGAGCCTGACTCGAACAAGGTTGCGACCACTTCTGACAAGGTAATTCACGAAGTGTTGCGCAACCAGCTTGGATTTCACGGCGTCGTCGTTACCGACGCCATGGACATGCGTGGCCTGACCGGACTCTATCCACCCAGTCTGAGCAATCCTGCCGGGCGAGCCGCGGTAGACGCCGTCAAAGCGGGGAATGACGTTCTGCTGCTTCCAAGCGATCTGGACGGAGCTCTTCGCGGCGTCCTTGACGCGGTCAGGAGCGGAGAGATTCCCGAATCGCGGATTGACGATTCCGTGCGGCGGATCCTGGAAATGAAAGCTTCCGTCGGGTTGGATAAAGCGCGGCTGGTTGATCTTGAGCAGGTTCCTTACCTCGTGAGCAAGCCGGAGGACATGCAGTTCGCGCAGCAGGTGGCCGATCAGGCCATCACCCTGGTGCGCGACAACGGCAAAGTGCTGCCCATTTCCCGGCTTCTTCCTCCACCCAGCCAGGGCGCTTATACCAGCGCTCCCGTACAGCCCACCGATCAGGTTGTAGCCCTGATCATGACCGATCATGCGCACCTTGGACCGGGACGGGCATTTGAAAACGGATTGCGCGCGAGACGGGCCGATGCCACTGTCTTTTACGTTGATCCCAGTCTGGCTTTTCCTTTGGCGGGGACCATCTTGCAGGCGGTGAAAGACGCCGGCAAGGTAGTGGTTGCAACCTTTCTCTCTCCCGTCTCGGGCAAGCAGGTGATGGTTGACGGCAAATTGGTGAACAGCGTTGGACTGGAGGGCGCGAGCGCCGAACTCCTGAAACAGGTATTGGATCTGGCTGCGCCTAAGACCGTCGTCATCGCCATGGGCAATCCCTATGTCGCGCCCAGCTTTCCTTCCATCGAAAACTATCTTTGTACGTTCTCAGCCGCTTCGACTTCTGAAGTCAGCGCCGTGAAGGTGCTTTTTGGCGAGTTGCAGCCCCAGGGCAAATTGCCGGTCACCTTGCCGGGAATCGCCGCACGCGGATTTTCGTTGTCTGAAGCACAAGCGCACCGAGGTCCCTGAAGCCGCAGGTTGCTGTCCCAAGGTGCGGAGTACCCGATGCAGGGAATTTGCTAGGCAGGGTATTCTGGGTGGCGCTGCCATTCGGCCCGTGGAGGCTGGATTCCATGGTGCTGGAATATGTAGCCTCTCCCGCTGCCATGAAGTCTTTTGCCCAAAAACTGGCGAACCGCCTGCCATAACGCAAACACGGATGAAAGTTCTTGGGAATAGGGCACTTACGCGGGGATGCGCCTTGAAGATTTCCCCGCAAAATCCACAACCTGCTCGCGATTTTAACCTGCTTTTAATATATGCCCGAAGACTCCGGGGGCTTTCGCTGACTACAATAGCTCTTGTTGGCCACCTCCTTTTTTGCCCGGAAAGGACCCCGAGTAATGAAAATCGTAAGACATCCCTATCAAGCGAATGTCATTCCTCAGCCGGTTTTCGAAGGTTCGTTGTGGCAGTGCGTAGTGCGCCGCGAAGACTCATCAGAGATTCTCGTGCGGCATGAAGCCGCAAGCAAGGAAGACGCCTGCTGTCTCGCTTTACTTGAGATCTCGCGGCTGCAGCGCTCGGTGGATGCTCACAAACCGGCGTTCAGAAACGCCAGCTAAAAACCAAACACCTGCAATTTCCCGGCACGTCTTTCAAGTCGCCTTCAGGCGTTCCGCTCTGTGGCGTTCATCACATCCATTTGCAGGGGTTCCTGCGGATAATCGAGGGGTGATTTTAGAGCGGGAGGAACTGCCATGTTACTTACCTATAAGCTCATCGAACTGATTGAGTCCAATTCTGATCGACTGGCCGACAGCCTGCTGGAAAAGGTCAGGAATTCGCCTTATCTGCGTGAGTACAGCAACGTTCCTCCCGTTGACTTGAGAGAGCGCGTCAAAGGCATCTACAGCAACCTTGGGGAGTGGCTGGAGACGCACAAAGAGCAGGATATTGAGGCGCGCTACACCGAGATCGGGGCTCGCCGCGCCGAGCAGGGAGTTCCGCTGAGCCAGCTCAACTGGACGATTGTCCTGACCAAGGAAAACCTGTGGGATTTTCTCAAGCGCAGCGCCGTGGCCGCTGACCTGAAAGAGTTGTCAGGAGAGCTGGAGATGCTGCAACTGCTGGACCAGTTCTTTGATCGCGCACTGTACTTTGCGGCAGTGGGGTATGAGAAGCATCAGGCGAAACGCGCGGCTTGAGCCAGCTGACGCCCCTCACAGTCCTGTATAAAGCTGTAATGAAGCCCAATAGTACGGTGCTGGTGGAAACTTTCCTGAGTGGATCAGCTTCAGCTTGGCTGCTCGAAGCGCAGTTGCGGCCGATTGGCCATGCACAATCCCGGCGTAAAGCCCGCCCATGAGTTCCGGACTCGATTTGTCGTTCACGTCCCATAATCCGGCCACTACCTGATGTGCGCCGGCCCGCATGAAGGCCCATTGCAGCCCAAGCAGGCCTTCAGAAGATGTTCTGAATTTTCCGGAGCTGTAGCACCCCGATATGCTTACCAGGTCAGCGTTCAAACGTGGTTTTGTCTGGATAACCTCTTTGGCTGAGAGCTGAAAGGAACCGTTGGAATCGTTGGCGAGGACGATGATTGACTTCAGGGGATCGGAGGAACTCGCATTCGAGTGAGTGGCGAATTCAATGTACTTGAAGCGGCTCGGGTGGCTGGAAAGATAAGCTTCAGGGGTGGCGGCTGCACCTTCAAAGCTCTTAACGTCAGTGGCCTTAAACTGTGCTCTTACGCTTGCTACTTCTTCGCGGGCATGGGGCAGCGGCGGATACTCAGGCGAAGCCTGATCTGGAGCACCGATGATCAAGGCGCCAAGTCCGTGGCGTTCGATGCGGGAGCCGGCCATCAGCAGATCGATTGAACTCGCGTT
>JBLMYN010000258.1:0-4848 GCA_050258305.1 Actinomycetota bacterium | reverse complement strand
GAGCGCGCTGAAACTATATCGATATCAATCGATATTAAGCGCTGTGACCTGAACCGCTGCCAATGCCCGCAAATTGCTTTGGAAACCGGCTGGGCCAGTAACAATGATCTGAAGTGCCCAGTTTCCTTCAGTTTCTGAGGCCGCTCCACTGTTCCGCGACAACAATGGAATTGCCGGGATTGGAAGGATCGTATTTGATGGAGGTCATCAGGCCGACCTTGCAGGAATGCAGGTCCACGCGATGGCGGAGGGCGGTCACATCCTGCGAAGCCTCGTAACTCACACCACCAACGTCATACTGATAGATGAGCAACTGAATTTCTCCGCGGCCGTTGGCGGGCATCTCATTCACATCGATCACCGTACCGTCCGTGATGCGTCCAATTTCGTTGATGCGGTCACGACGTTCCCGCTCAAGTTGTTCGGGAGTACGGCGGCGGCTGCGAATCAAGGCTGTGGCAGCAGCAAACAAACCAATTGCGACCGCCGCAATGACTGGATATAGACGAAGTGCACCGTTCATCTGAATAACGTCTCCGGGAAGACGCCCATCTTAATCTTAAGATGAGAATAGCCCATGGATGGTCGCAGCAAAATCCGCAGGAGACCTTAAGAGCTGTGATCGCGCCAACCGGACATACCCGCGGATGATTTTTCGGGCACCATAATGCCGTCCCCCGGGGTGAAACGCAAGGTGACGTTGGTTTCCTCACTATGAGCAAAGGGATTATGCGTCCACAAGAGCTATTTCACGTGGTTCTCCAGCGTACCGATCCCTTCCACAGAAACCTCAACCTGGTCCCCGGAAACCAGCGGCCCAACCCCAGCGGGAGTTCCCGTAAGAACGAGATCGCCCGGCAGCAGCGTCATCACCTGCGCAATGTAGCGAAGAATCAGGTCGAGCGGGAAAATGAAAATGCTGGTGCCGGCTGACTGCTTCACCACTCCGTTCACGCGCGTCTCCACCTGCACCCCGGCCCAGGGATCGATCTCATCGGTAACCACCGGACCCACGGGACAAAAGGTATCAAAGCCTTTGGCACGCCACCACTGGCCATCTTTCTTCTGGAGATCGCGCGCCGTCACATCGTTCGCGCAGGTATAGCCAAAGATATATGGCCGCACGTCTTCCTCGGGCCCCAGACTGCGACACGTGCGCGAAATCACAACTGCCAATTCGCCTTCATACTCCACGCGCTCAGAGAGCCTTCCCGGCAGCACAATTGTGTCCCCGTGAGCGATTAACGAACTGGGCGGCTTGAGAAAGATGAGCGGTTCTACGGGAACCGGGTTCCCCAGTTCTTTTGCGTGATCGGCATAGTTGCGACCAACGCAAAGGATCTTGGAAGGCCGCACGGGCTCGAGCAGAGTAACCGAGTTCAACGCGAGGGCAGCAGATTTTTCCGCACCACTGAAAACGGGAAGCGGCCCGTCAGGCGCGGTTTCCGTAACCATTTCCGAGCCCTGGATCGATTCGATCAGTCCATATCTCGGCCCATGGGCAGTGGAGAAGCGGCAGTATCGCATTTGCTTTGTCTCAAACCATCGAAAAGCTGCTTACGTCGTTTACATTTCCGTCGTCGGCCAGATCAACCGCCGCCGGGAATCCCACGCCGATCTCAGACCGGGCGGGCCCTGGAGATTCTTGATCCGTTCGCCGTCACGGGATCAACAGCTATTCCTGCGGCACGGTCTCTGATGCTTCCTGAGACCTGCCGCTCTCGTTGCCGCGCAGATCAACGGCTGTAATAGAATAAAAGTAAGTCTTTCCCAGCGCCACATCGGGGTCATGAAACGCCGGAGTCTTCACCAGTTCCGTGTTTATCTTCACAGGTGGAGTACCGTCTGTATGGCGATAAACATTGTATCCGGCAAGGTCCTGTTCTGTATTCGGCGACCAGGTCAGATCGATGGCCGGCTGCTGAATCATTCCGGAAAATACGGCTTCCAGGCCTGACGGCATAGCCGGGGGGAAAACGTCGTGAGCGAAAATGGTGCTGCCTGGGGAATCGTCGCCCTCCACTTCGCCCTGCTGTGCGCCGGCGCGCCACAGCGTCACGGGCGTGACCCAGTAGGTATAGGTCTTCTCCCACTCCATGCTACTGTCGGTGAAGGGCAGCACCTGCTCCTCCGGTCTTATCTGAGCCACAATCGTTGGCGCTACATTTTCAGCTGTCCCCTGCTCCTGCCGCTCGATGCGAAAAATAAACTGCGAGTCAAGACGCCTGGAATTGGGCGGCTGCGGAACAGCGAAGTTGATGCTGACCCCATCGGGCGTAATGCGTAGCGTCAGAAGCTGCGGTGGTGAAGCAGTCAGGACCGCAGGAACGGCTACTTCATTCGACGGAAAAGATGCGCGGCGCCGGCTGCTGAGCGAGACAACATGATATCGAAGAAAATCAGTGGTTCCCGGATTTGAGAGCAAAGAAGAAATATCATCAGAAGCCGAAGCCCGTACAGGCTGCCCCGTTTTCAACGCCGGTTCGAGCGGTACAGCCGCAACCTTGTGGAACGCTCCGCCCTCTTCCGCGCGATCCACCTCCATTTCGCCCGGTTTCCTGATCAGCTCTCCATCGGTCGTTTCCTTTGGTTCAGTCCAGGCGAGCGTTACCACTGAGCCCTTGCGGCTAGCCTCCAAATCGCTGATCGCTTTGGGAATGCCAAGAGACGGCGGTTGCGGAGCGCCGGGCAGGCCGCAGCCGCAAAGGCCAACCGCAGCTGCCAATGCGAACAGAGAGAAGAATCGCATGAAGGGAGAAGGGTAACATTCTCCGGCAGAACAGCGGAAGATATAGCAGTGCTCATCCGGATGATCTGTATCGTGGAGCAATGCCAACATACCTCACTGCGGGGCCGCGAAGGCTTTAAGAAATTCAAGCCACCTTAGGTCAGCCGCCAAAGAAAATCAGCACGCCTGCCGCGACCTGCTGCTGCACCTAGAATTTCCTTCCCGCCGTGGGCTTCGCGAGGCGTTGCATAGTCAACCCCCGCGGATTACACGTCCTCTAATCCCGGAAAGCGCCGTTTCGAACAACAACATCCGCCCGTATGGCCCTCAACGATTCTCACGGATTTTCTATGCGGCGGATGGCCAGGGAGAGTGACAGATGAAAAAGCAATTTCTGATTGGATCCATCCTCGCATTGAGTCTGGGAATTGCCCAGGCGCAAACCATGCCGGCGCCCATGCAGAGCGGAACGCAGAGCCCGGCCAGACCTGACGCGGGCCAGGTGCAACCAGGTGCCCCGCCCACAGCCACCGGAACCATGGGGCCTGTCGGCACAACCAGTTCTCAGACCAATGCTTCTCAATCCTTTGCCGGCTGCCTCACGCGAACCTCGAATGGCTGGTCACTCGCAACCGATAGCGGAAACACGGTCGATGTGAATGGCACCGATGATCAGCTCACACAGTTCAGCAACCAGCAGGTGAATATTCAGGGTGTGCAGGCAAGCGATGGCAGCATCAGCGTATCGTCGATCAACAAGATATCCGATGCATGCGACAACAGCAGCCAGGCAGCAAGTTCAAGCGCCATGGGCAGCCAGAGTGCAGCTCCGGCCACTAACACCCAGGAGAATCCGGCCAGCCAGTCAACAACCACCACAACGACACAGAGCACGGCGACAACTGAACCGGGCGCAACCTCAAATACTTCACAGCCGCCCGCCGGTTCAGCCGAAGGTGAAAGCAACAACATAAACAGCCAGAACACTGAGCCGGCATCGACTGGGCAAAGTACAAATCCGCAGAGCAATCCCACCGGCGCCACAACGCAACCAAACGTGACGCCACCGGTTACTAACCAAACGCATGCAAATACTGTGGGCTCGGGCTCCGCGGCTGACCAAGCTGCGTCGCCGAACAGCACAGCGGGAACTCAGAGCCCTACCGACCAGAGCACAAGTTCGCAGAACCCGCCGCCAGATGCGGCCGATCAGAGCAGCATGAGCTCACAAGCTACGCCAAATCAGACGAACCCGGGCGCGACCACTTCGAATATCGACCAGAACGCCGCCGCAGGCCAGTCCGACGTCAATAGCAGCGAGAACGCCGCAACTGCTACCTCCAGTAATCAAAATGGGGTCACCAGCACGACTGACCAGAATGGTGTACGGCACATCACCGATCTGCCGCAGAACGGCCAACAAGCCAGCCGCCTGCCACAGACCGCTTCACCACTGCCGCTCCTCGGCCTGCTTGGAATCGGGTCTCTGGGAGCAGGCTTGCTGAGCCGTCGCAAGAAATAACGCAACGCGCTGCCTGCCGCGCGCATGACAATGCCCGGAGCAAAAGCTCCGGGCATTGTTCTATCACTGAATTTGCTCCCGCCGTTGACGACTATATCTTCCTTGCCGCTACAACCCTTGGTATCCCCTGCAGGTCCGGAGTAACCTGCACGCTGCTCCAGCCACGATCCGAGGCAAGAAGCATTCTGACCTTCTCTTCGGATGAATAGCCGATCTCCATGACCAGCCAGCCTCCGGGCCGCAACAGCTCGCGGGCCTGGGGAATCAGGCGGCGATAGACTTCCATGCCTTCCGTACCGCAGAACACAGCGATTTTGGGCTCGAACTCACGCACCTGCTTTTGCACCTTGTCCCATTCAGACTCCCCCACGTATGGTGGATTGGCCACGACGAAGTCAAAACGGCCGCCTGCGCCCCCGGCCACCGCCAATGCCGTGCTTCCCATTGTGACGGCTGCCGACCCAGCGGCAGAAGCGGTTCCGCCCTCAAGGTAGACCTCCAGCAGGTCAGACTTGCGAAACAACACGCGGGATCCCAGGCCGAGGCGGGCCGCGTTGATCCGGGCCATCTCCAGCGCCTCATCTGAGATATCGCAGCC
>JBLMYN010000257.1:0-2851 GCA_050258305.1 Actinomycetota bacterium | reverse complement strand
TGGAAAAACTTGCGTATACCTACGCTCGCGACGACCACGGCAACTGGACGAAGAGGACTGTGTCGGTGCTCAATCCGAGCACAAATGAGATGGTTCCGGTGGAAGAAGACACGCGACAGCTCAGTTACTATTGATGCTCCGCTCGGGATTCCAGAAAAAGCCTACAGTGGTATGTTCCCGTGCTTCTTCGGTGGATTCTTATCGCGCTTGGTCTGCAGCATCTCCAGCGCATCAATGACCCGGCGGCGCGTCTCGCGAGGCTGGATCACGGCATCAATATAGCCGCGTTCAGCTGCCACATACGGATTGGCGAAGCGCTCGCGGAATTCTTCGACCTTTTCGCGGCGGACTTCCTCCATAAATTTGTCCTGATCGTAGGATGACTCCACCGCGGCCTTGGCCCGCGCCCGCTCCAGTTCGCGCTTGTAAACAATGTTCACGGCGCCTTCAGGGCCCATCACGGCAATTTCGGCGGTCGGCCAGGCAAAGTTCACGTCCGTGCGGATGTGCTTCGACGACATGACGCAGTAAGCCCCGCCGTAAGCTTTGCGCGTGATCACGGTAATCTTGGGCACCGTGGCCTCGGCAAAGGCAAACAAGAGCTTGGCTCCGTGGCGGATGATTCCACCATACTCCTGTTGCGTGCCGGGCAGAAAGCCGGGAACATCTTCAAAAGTAATCAAAGGAATGTTGAAAGCGTCACAGAAGCGGACAAAGCGCGCGCCTTTGGTGGACGCATTGATGTCGAGCACGCCGGCCAGAAACGCCGGCTGATTGGCTACGATGCCCACCGGCCGCCCGTTGAGCCGGGCAAAGCCGATCACAATATTCTTTGCATAGTGTTCATGCACTTCAAAGAGATACGCGTCATCGATGACCCGGGTAATCACGTCCTTGATGTCGTAAGGCTGGTTCGATTCGGCGGGCACAGTGGTGTCGAGTTCGGCATCAGCGCGATCGATGGGGTCGCTGCAGTCGCGCCGCGGCGCATCATCCAGATTGTTGGAGGGAATGAAACTGAGCAGCTCGCGAATCATGGACAGGCATTCGGCATCATCGTGGGCCATGAAATGCGCCACGCCGGAGGTCTCATTGTGTGTGCCTGCCCCGCCAAGCTGGTCTTTGGTGACTTCTTCATGCGTTACGGTTTTGATCACGTCCGGGCCGGTGACGAACATGTAGGAAGTCTTGTCCACCATCAGGATGAAGTCGGTGATCGCAGGCGAATAGACCGCACCGCCTGCACACGGGCCCATGATGGCGGAGAGCTGCGGGATCACGCCGCTGGCGAGAGTATTGCGCAGAAAGATGTCGGCATAACCGGCCAGTGACATCACGCCTTCCTGGATGCGAGCGCCGCCGGAATCATTCAGCCCGATCACCGGCGCGCCCACTTTCATTGCCATATCCATGATCTTCACGATTTTTGCGGCGTTGGCTTCAGATAGCGAACCGCCGAACACGGTGAAATCCTGGGCGAAGACGAAGACCAGACGGCCCTCGATCCGTCCGTAACCGGTGACAAAGCCGTCTCCGTAGATCTTCTGCGCGGCGTCAGCCATCCCGAAGTCGGTGCAACGATGGGTAATCATCTTGTCGAATTCCTCAAACGTTCCCTCATCGAGCAGGAATTCGATTCGTTCCCGGGCGGACATCTTGCCTTCTTTGTGCTGGCGCGTGCGGCGCTCTTCGCCGCCTCCGGCCTCGGCCAGGTTGTCCCGGCGCTTCAGTTCTGCGAGCTTCTGTTCCAGGTTCATACCCCGAGAATTATAGCTGCGGGAAAGCGGAAGGGTTGGGTGATGCGGATCACACCGTACTGAGCCTTTTCCGCGGGCCAGGAGACGACGCAGTTCGGGAGCATAAGGTTGCCAGCCCCGGATTGCATCCGGCAGCTGCGGCCATCAACTGGGGTTGTATGGAATTCCTGTGATCCTCTGACTAAGTAAGGATTTTTTGTGAGTTGCGCGCCAACAGCTATTCCGTTTGCTTCATCCCACGAACAGGTCGTTTTCGCCCCGCGGGGAAAAGGATGAAGATTCGCTTGAAAGCTACCACCACCGCACTGCTTCTGAGCTGTTCGTGTACCGCCATCATGGTCCTGGCCGGCTGCCAGGGCATTGCCGGGAACAATCCAACCCCAGCGCCAAGCCCGACGCCTCAAGTCGGCGGCCTGATCGCCATCAACCATATCATCCTGTTCATGCAGGAAAACCGGTCCTTTGACAGCTACTTTGGGCAGATGAACGTTTATCGCGCCCAGCAAACTCCGCCACTGTCACAGGACGTGGATACCTGGGGCCCCAATAAAACGCCGGCGGGCGTCCAGACGCCCAGTTTCGACCCGGTTACAGGCCAGCCCGGGCCGCCGATTGCAGCCTTCCACATGCAGAGCGCGTGCTCGGAAAATATGAGCCCCTCGTGGAATGAGACGCACCGCTCATGGAACCTGGAGCAACCCGGCTCCACGACTGCGTTCCCCATGGACGGCTTTGCGTTTGTGCAGGGACACTTTGCTTTTGATGAGGCCAATTCAGGGCAGCCCGGATTTACCGACGTCACGGGTAAACGCGCCATGGGCTACTACGACCAGAATGACCTGTCGTTTTACTACTTCATGGCAACAAACTTCGCCATGTCAGACCGGTTCTTTTCGGCGGCCCCAACACGTACGATTCCCAACCGTCTTTACTGGCTCGCGGCCACTTCCCAGGGGTGGATTGTTCAGCCGGACCGTCAGCTAACGGCGAAGACAATATTTCAGTTGATGGACGAACACAATATCACCTGGAAAATCTACGAGGGCGGCAAAAACACCTATTTCTCCTTCTTTACCTACTTCAAGACGCACAGT
>JBLMYN010000256.1:0-6154 GCA_050258305.1 Actinomycetota bacterium | reverse complement strand
GCCTGCCAGGCCAACGAAAAAGACCCACTCCAGCACCAGCGCAAGATAATGAAGCAGCATAGAAAAAGCCTTCTGTATCCACGCTACGAGCCGGGGGATAAGAAAGGCGTAAAGGGCTTATAAAGAAACCATAAAGAGAGAGTGCGCCTGGCGCCAGGGCAAATCAGGCCGGCGCCAGGGAGGGAATTTGCTGTTCCTAAACCTGCGGAAACCTGCCAGAATAATGGTGTTATGGCACTCGTCGTAGTGGGCGGACATTCGCGCAGCGTGGGAAAAACCAGCGTGGTGGCCGGGCTGATTGCCGCCCTGCCGGAGTACCACTGGACTGCCCTGAAAATCACGCAGTTTGGCCACGGCATCTGCTCGGCCGATGGAAAGCCCTGCGATTGCGATACCGGAGATGACCACTTCCGCGCGTTGAGTGATGAACGCGACCGCAGCGGCGAAACTGATACTTCCCGTTTCCTCGTTGCCGGAGCGGACCGCTCCATCTGGGTGCGTACCCGCCAGGGCCGGCTCAGTGAAGCCATTCCCGACATACAGCGAAAGATCGCCGGGGCGGAAAATGTCATCATGGAATCGAACAGCATTGTTCGCTTCCTGCAGCCGGACATCTACCTGACGGTGCTTGACGGAGCCAACAAAGACTTCAAAGTTTCCGCCATGGAGTTTCTGGATCGCGCCCATGCCGTGATTCTGCACCAGAACGCTCACGCCACTGTACCCGCTTGGGAACTGGTGAGCAAGGAGCAGATTGCCGCGAAACCCACTTTTATCATCCAGCCCCCGCCTTACGTCACGCCTGAGATCGTCGAGTTCGTGCGTGGCAAGCTGATGGCTATGCAGCCTGCCGGTGTTTGAAACTGCTCTAAGTCAGCCAAACCGGGCCATCCCAGGGAAGGCTACATCCGCCTCGGTTCAATGACTGGCAGGGCTCCCACATGATGTGGAAGCTCAGGGGATGAGGCTTACCTGTGCTCCTGCTCGCGTGCCGCAGAGGGATCCTCGAACAGATCCTCGGGCGTGAGGTAGGGCCGCCATGGAGTAGTGAATGGGCGAGGGTCTGGCCACGAATAGATGATATCGAGCTCCAGCAGATCACGGGCTGCGCCGCAGGAATCCGCATTGCGATAGATGCCGGGATCGGGCCGCTGGTCCGGCAAAGCCATCATCCTTTTGAGTAGCGAAATTTCCTCCTGCTCGTAAAAGGAAGAGGCGGGTCCGGGTCCGGGTTCGCACGTGTTCCCGTTGTCAAATTCGTCGTCAGAAAGCATGGCTTTGGCTCCCCTGATACTTCATCAGGGTGAACCAGCAGGATTAGACGCCCATTGGAAGGGAATTAGGTTTTTTAAAAATTGGCCGGGGTCCGAGGCCGGTCGGCAGGGCCTGGACGAATGATGGTCTATTCCTGCCGAAGCGCGTTAACGGGATCAATGCGGGCCGCGCGGCAGGCAGGCACAAGGCATGCCAGCAGTGCAACCCCGATCAGGAGCAATGACACCAGGGCAAACGTCGGAGGATCAATCGCGCTGGTATCGAAGAGCAAACTGGACATGACTCGGGCGAAAATCAGCGAGCCCGCCAGTCCGGCGACAACTCCAACCAGCGACAAGATGAAGCCCTGGCCAAGCACCAGCCGTAAGATGTTCCCGATCTGCGCGCCGAGCGCCATACGGATTCCCATCTCACGCGAGCGCTGGGCGACGGAATAGGACATCACCCCATACAATCCGACCGCGGCCAGCAGCAAGGCCATACCGGCGAAGATGGCCAGCAGAAACATGGAGAGGCGGCGGCGCTCCATGGATTTCCACATGATTTCCTGCATCGTGCGCATGTGATAAACAGGCTGGTTAGGATCGATCGCCAGAACCTGCCTCTGCACCGCGACGCCCAGGCTGTGCGGGTCAGCCGCAGTGTGAATGGCCAGATTCATGCTTTGCATGGCAAATTGGGTCTGGGCATACGGCCAGTAAAATTCCGTGCGCGAGGGCGATTCGAGCGTACGGTAGCGCACATGCCGCACAACGCCCACGATGCTGCGCCATGGGTCTTTGCCCTCGCGTCCGCCGCGATGAATCCGCTTTCCTATAGGATCCTCGTGCGGCCAGTATTTATTGGCCAGCGTCTCGTCCACGATGGCGACCGGCTGCGAAGTTTCATTGTCGTGCTGGTCAAAATAGCGCCCGCGGACCAGAGAGATCCCCATGGCTTCAAAATAGCCGGGCGTAACCGGCTTCCATTCCACTTCCGGCGTGGTGTCTTTCTGCGGTACTGCCTGCGAATCCACGGTGGCAGTTCCCGAGCCCCCATTACCGGTCAGAGGAAGGCCATAGACCGCACCCGCCGCATCCACGCCCGGAAGAAGGCGAACGCGATCCAGCAGATCTTTGTAGAAAAGGCGTGTCTGTTCCGGCTTTGAATATTTCTGTTCCGGCAGGGCAATGCTCATGGTGAGCACACCGTCGGGCCGAAAGCCGCCGTCCACCTCCTGCAGGCGAAGAAAGCTGCGGATGAGCAGGCCTGCGCCTGCCAGCAACATCACGGAGAGTGCCACTTCTGCGATCACCAGAATGCTGCGCAGGCGATGTGGGACTCCACTCGCCGTGCCGCCGTGGCTACCCTCCTTGAGAGCTTCGTAGGGGACCTGATGAAACGCGCGCAAGCCGGGAGCGAGCCCGAAAAGAATTCCCGTGGCCAGCGCGATCACAATCGTGAAGCCCAGAACGCTTGCGTCCATCTGCGCTCCGGCAACACGGGGGAAACTCGTGGCACTCAGGGCGACCAGCAATCGCTGGGCCAGGTATCCGAGTAACAGGCCCGCCGCGCCTCCCATGAGTCCGAGGGTGGTGCTTTCCGTGAGCAGTTGCCGGAGCAGCCGGCCACGGCTGACTCCCAGGGCCTGGCGCACGGCCATTTCGCGTTCGCGGGCGGACGCGCGCACAAGCATGAGGTTGGCCACGTTGGCGCAGGCGATCAGCAGCACCAACCCCACGGCTCCCATCAATACCCATAAAGCCAGCTTGATGTCTCCGACCTCCTGCTCCAGCAGCGGCACCAGCAGCACCGTGAAGTTGAACGCACGGTAAGGATAGTTCTGGTTCTGTTCAATGATGCGATTGGCTACGGCCTGCATATCAGAGCGCGCCTGGGCCAGTGTCATCCCATCCTTGATCCGGCCGATCACCAGGAGCCCGTGGTTACCGCGATTGTCTGGCGCGAGGTCTTCCTGGCTGAACACCAGCGGAGTCCACACTTCCGCCTCGCTGGGCGGCAAATGGAACCCGCGCGGTAGTACGCCGATGATCTGGTAATTCTGCTCGTTCATGACCAGGTTGCGGCCCAGAATGTTGGTATCGCCGCCAAAGCGGCGACGCCACAGGCCATCGCTGATCAGCACAACGTGTTCGTGGCCGGGCTGGCCTTCCTGGGGAAGAAATACCCGTCCAAGAAGCGCCTGGACACCGAGCATGGGGAAAAAACTGGGTGATACCCGGGCCGCTTCTACGCGTTCCGGTTGGACGCCGACCTTGATGTTGTAGCTGTCCCCCGCGATGGCAGCAATATGGGAAAGGCTGGAGTTCTGCTGCAGGTCCTGAAACTCAGGCGCCGAGACCCAGTTTTCGTCCTTGGGAATGCCGATGCCGGTAAAGCGCATCCACACCTGCACGAGCTGTTCAGGTTTGCGAAACGGCAGCGGTTTCAACACGACCGCATCGACAATGCTGAAAATGGCCGAGTTGGCGCCAATGCCGATCGCCAGCGCCAGAATGGCAATGGTGGCAAACCCCGGACTGCGACGAATGGTACGCAGTGCATAACGGACATCCTGGAAGAACGATTCCATGGCAGCTCCCGGCCAGACATGCAGGCTCCAAGAACTTATACGTTTCAAAACGGGAAATGTTTGCAAAAAAATCCGACTTGCGAGGGGAACGGGCTGCCCCGATACATCGCTAAAACTGAATTCCGAACGCGGCCGGCTGCGCAGGCCAATGCTCAATCTCCGCAATGTCAAACTGGAAGCGGAGATTGAATATCATGCCCGGCGAAACCGGCGCGCTTACTTATCCCGCCCTTCCTGTTTCGCGTGACATGTAAGGCGAAGCTGCGACGGCCGCGGCGACATCGATTGGCTCCTGGTTTTCCGCAAGACTCCGGTACACCTTTATGTAGTCCTCGAAGGAAGGAAACAGACTCTCGCGTTCCTCCAGGGGCTGAGTGGATCCTTCCGGAGCGGTTATAAAAGCGCAGAATTTTTCCAGGGTTCTGGCCTGTGTGTTGAACTGATCGAGCCACAGGAACTGTCCCTGCTCGTTGATCTCCAGGAACCACCATTGCCCGTCCTTGTCCACGGCAAAATCGGCGGAGCCGAAGCAGATGCCCGCCTTCCGGGCAAACGCGAGCATGGCTTTCTCAACATCCGGCGGAGTAGGGATGATCTCCACCTGTACGTGTCCCTGGCCCGCATCCTGCCGCCAGTCGAGGGCTTTTTTGGCATTGTGCAACGCGAAGGAGTAAAGCCTGTGGCCCATGAGCACCGTGCGAACGTCAAATTCCTTACTCACCATCTCCTGATAAATCGCCGGAGCGTAAGTGAGCACTTCATCTTCCGGCAACTGTTCCGGCGTTAATTCGTATGTCTCGGTCACGGCCACGCCGGTTTCGTCCTCACGCTGCCATACATGAGGCGTGAAGCCTTTACCAATGGTCCTGCCTGGATTATCGGTCAGGAAGGCGCGGATGTGCCCGGGTGAATTCGAGAGCAGAGTCCGGGGGATGCGCATGCCGCAGGCCCGGGCAAGACGCAGTTGCACCGCCTTGTTGTGGATCAGGCGCGCCGCGGAAAACTTATTGACGCACCAGACCGGAAGCATCTCCAGCGTGTAGGCTACCGAATGATAAAAGGAGCGATACTCCATTTCAGCAAATTTCCTGTCAGCATCAGACACGCCGGGATTGGGTGCGGGTTGATCGGGACGGCGGATCCAAATTACATCGCCCGCTTCCACCCGGTATGGCCCCAGATTTAAGTCCGCTTCGGGATCGAAGAACAAAGAGGCTTGTTGCTCCTCCTTCCATGAAAGCCCGCCCCAGCAGGCCACCTGGTATCCGGCTTGCTCCAGGGCCCATTTCACGGCGCCTGTATGGTTTTCTTTCGGGTACGCAAAAATGATGACCTTCACTCCGGTCCTCCTCTTCTCGATTATCAGATGGGCTCTTCAGACACGTGCCCAAGTTGTGCAAAAGAACAGGGCCGCCGCCGAAGCCAGCGGCCCGTGCTTGTTTTTAGTCGTCGTCCCCGTCTGACGCAAGCGTGCAGAACGTGGTAGTTACATCGCCCTTCGGATTGGTGAAAAATCCGCCGGTGATAGCTTCCAGTTCGTCCGTTGAAAGATCCCGGGCGAGACGGCGGCCAAGTACGCGATTGTCCTTCTTGTTCAACATGGTGGTTCTCCTTTCTTGGTATATAAGATCTGTGTTGGTCTCCTGACTAACTCGACAGAGTGTGTTGCATACGTATTCGCTCGATCCAACACTCGGCTTTTGCAGATGAGTTGACGGCCTGCGGCATGACACCAAAGGGAGACTGAGTCCGCCAGAGTGGGGTTTTGCTTCAGGCTGAGAGATGTCAAATCCCTGAAAAACCGCTCACCGGCAGGAGCAACCTCTTGAGCTTAAGAAGAATTCTTCTCTGCTTCAATACTTCGAGATCAAATTTGTTGGTTTTCGTTCATGCATGGTCCAAAACGGTGCGTGTGGCCATATTTTTTCAGCGGAAACAGTGCAATCGCAGTGGCAAGACCGTGGCAAGTGGGCTGCCGGCCTTTGCATGCGCGTAATGAGAGGGGAAAGCATCCTGAACGCCGCCGGTTCGGATCCTCTACTTCGCCTATTACTACGAACGATAAGACGAATGCGTGAGTTGGGTGTAACCACAGTGTGAAGGTTTCGGATCACACCCGGCGCGCAATGCCGTATGAATATATCAGCTGAGCTGTTTTCGAAAGCGCCAGACGCTCAGAGTGACCAGCACCAATGTGAAGACGAATAAGGCCAGGAGATTTGGCCAGAGCGTGTCGAAGCCGCTGCCTTTCAGCAGGCCTGCGCGCGCGATGGCGGCAAAGTGATGAATTGGATTCACCACCGTGAG
>JBLMYN010000255.1:0-3335 GCA_050258305.1 Actinomycetota bacterium | reverse complement strand
CGCGAACAGGTAGCTTAAGACGAACGTCACCATGAAGAGCATCACGGCCAGGCCTGCAAATCCATTCAGCTGGGGCATGATGAAAATATGCAAGACGGCAGCGAAGAGAATACTCAAAAAGATTGGCTGCGCCAGCGTTACAACAGGCACCTGCGGCATGATCATCAACATCAACGCAATTGCACAGACCATCGCCATGAAGGCGGAGTACGCAGGCACGTCAGGGAGGTAAATCCAGACCAGCAGGGCCAGCCAGAGGCTTGAAAGCATGCGCAGAACGGATGCGGCGCGGTCGAGGTCGAATGAACGTCCAGGCCCCGGACGCGCACCTTTCGGAAGAGAGCTTCGTTCAGCGGCGAAGCCGCGGATGCCGCGGATACGCTCAAAGAGCGCCTGCGTCAACCGGCCGATCTCCTGCAGTTGGTTCAGGGCAAAGACGATAGATGCCCGATGGAAATGGGAGAGCTGGCTCGCTTGCTCCGGGTCAAGCTGCAGGGATATTTCGCGCAGTTCTGTTGTCGGCGGCGAGCCGGCGAGCATCCGTTCGATCTGCCCGAAGCGTGTGTCGATCTCGGCTGTATAGGCAGAAAAAGCGGGAGCCATGCGTTCAACCTCTATTTCACGAAGCGCTTCAAAGGCATGCCGCCAATGGTCCAGCCGTGTATTGAGTTCGGAAAATTGTCCAATACATTGCCGCCATGCATGGCGGGTTTCCCAGATAACCAGGCTGTCGAGTTCGGCTCCGTTCAGCAGATCCGTCAATCCACCGGCCCCGCGGACAACTTGATTTCTAAGCCCCTGCAAATCACTGTCGACAGATTGTTTTGACTGCTGTGCGAGGTAGCCCCGGAACATCTGGTGCTGGGCCGAGGCAAGGTTCTTCACGGCCTCCTCAAAAAGATCCGCCGTGCTGCTCGGCCAGAGCAGCACGGAGACCAGGCTGTAGACCACGATGCCGAGAACCGTCATCTGGGCGCGCAAGACCACTATATCGAAGGCATTGACCGATTCAGGGCCGCCGCTGAAGGCCAGCATGGGAACCCCTGCGGCGGCGATGTTCCAGAAATACCACCGCGAAGTGCCGCCCATCATGTAGTTGCAGAAGGCGAGATAGAGACTCAAGGCGCCAAAGAATAGCCAGCGGTCCTGGGGGAACAGGGCAATCAGGGACAAAGTCACGAAAAACGCCACGAAGGTGCCGGCGATTCTCAGCAGCGCTTTGTGCAGCGACTCACCTCCCGTCGCAAGGGCGCAAAAGGCGACCGCGAATCCGGCCCAATGCGGATTATTCCAACCCATCGACAAGGCGACAGCGTAGGTGATGACCAACGCCAGCGCGATCTTGAAGGCGCCTTTAAATGTCTGTGAGAGAATAATTTCCCGCATTTTCATATTTCAGAGAATCGCCATCAGCACCAGAGCTACGATAGTGAAAGTAAGGTTGTTTACCGCACCCGGCAGCGCGTAGCCGATCGCGGGCACGCCGCTCTTGGCGTCCTTCACCACCTCATCGATGGCGACACCGGTCATTGCGCCGCACGTTGCCCCGGCGTTCTCCGCCACGTTCAATCTCAAAACGAAGTGGCCGAACAGGAAGGTGGCAAACGTGCAGAAGGTCGTGACGATTGCTCCGGCTAAAACCAGCTTCAGGCCCAGCGTCTGCAAGACCTGGATCAAAGAGCCTCCCGCTCCTATCGCCACTGCCGTGATGAACAGGCCGATGCTCACGGCCCCGATCGCGTCGCCGGCAGGTGCTGCCACCGAACCCCAGAGCGGGCTGCGGGAGCGCAGCCATGAGAGGACCGCCCCCCCGATCATGGCGCCGATGGCAGACCCTCCCAGAATGCTCATGGTGATGCCGGATACGGTGACGGAAATCGTGCCCAGAACACCGCCTATGGCCAGGAAAATGCCGAGTGTGACCAGGTTGGTGGCGAGTTGATCCTTGACGACGTAGCCCACCTGCCCGGCAAAGGCGTCGAGCTGCCGCTGGGGACCGCTCGCGAATATCACGTCGCCGCTGACAAGGGGGAGATCGCCCCGCACCGGCAGGTTATCACCGCGGCGAACCATGCGCTCCACGGTCACCCCGCGCCCGTGCTGCCGGATGAGCTCCGCAAGACTCATGCCTTTGAGCTCCCGGTTTGTGACGACCAGCTCCGCAGACGCTAGTTTGACAGTCAGCACCGCCGGATCCGTGACCTCCTCTCCAAGCACCTTGGCGCCGAAGGCCAGGATGCCGGGCATCGCCCAGACCGCCACGATATCCCCGGAACGAAGTTGGAGATCCGGGCTGAGTTCCAGCGGCTTGCCGTCACGCAGCACTTTCTCGACCAGGGTCGGCATGCCCTGTTCGGCCTCTTTCTTGGCTGCGGTGGCCTCCAGCTCGGCGATCGTCTTTCCGATAAAGTCGGGTGCGGTGACCCTCCACGCCCGGATGGCAGCGCTCCGGTTCCCCAGGTCCATCCTGGCGTCGGCTCCGGAATCCATCTTGGCCGCCTCCACTGCGATGTCCTTGCCAATTAGCATGGGAGCGATCTTGATCAGGACGATCAGCCCGAAGGTGCCGAACAGGTAGGTGATCGCGTACGCCCCGCCCAGGAGGTCGCTGGCCTCCTTCACTGACATACCCTCAGGCGGCTTGATGCTGCCCGACTCGAGCACGTTCTGGGCGGCTGCCAGTATGGCAGACGTGGTCATCGCTCCTGAGGAAAGACCACCGACGACAACGTTATTCAGGCTGAAAACTTTTGCGACGAAAAACACGCTCACGGCCATAAAAACGGCGGTGGAGAGGCCGAGCACCAGGTACTTCAGCGCGGCCCGGGTCGTAAGCATGTGGATCAGGCCTGGGCCGACCTGTACGCCGAGGGTGAAAAGGTAGAGCGTGAAGGCCAGGCCCTTGATAATCGGGGGCACGTTGAGGGGCACCAGCACACCGGTCAGAATGCCGACAACAAGGATTCCGGTGGTCGGCCCCAGCCCGATGGAGCCGAGCTTTATTTTACCGACAAGGTGTCCTAGCCCGATGATCAGGAACATGACCAGGACGATGTTCTCCTGCAGATACTTAACAATAATATCCATGAGTAATTACTCCTTTCGTTACATCCCGTACTTGCAGAACTTCCCATCCTGCATGCATATTGCGTTCTTTACGATACATTCTCCCATAGAGACAGCTCATCTGCTCGGGGCCGAGGATCGTGCCGCCGCTAGTCTTATAGTTTGTTAGGCAACATTGTTATTTTATGACCTCCACCCGTTCAGCGTATCTGCGTGCGAAAGCAGCAGCGCGTTCCTTTAGCTGATGGATGCGTTCCTCCTTGGATACG
>JBLMYN010000254.1:0-4989 GCA_050258305.1 Actinomycetota bacterium | reverse complement strand
CATCTGTTCGCTGTGCAGCAGGCGGAAGCGCTGCAGTGGCGCCGCGGGCGCGAAGTGCCGCCAGTCGTGCCCCTGCTGGTTCTCGCCGCCGCTTTCCCGGCCAAAGATCTGCATGGCCAGTCCGATGGTCGGGTATTTCTGCGTCGCATCGTCCTGTACGTATCCATACAGCCGTTCAAAAGAAGGATCGATGACCGGCGCCAGGCACAGCAACAGCACGTTCCGTTCGAATTCTTCCAGCCGGAACAGCCTGCCCAGAATCTCCAATGCCGGTGGTGCGCCGCAGGCCTGCGCCTCCTGCCCTGCCTCGACAATGCGCTCCCGCTGTCCGGCGAGAAGGCGCATCACTTCCTGGGCCGGTTCGCTTTGCGCATAAAAGCCGGCTTCCGCCTCGGAGGAGCCCGGCCAGAGCAGGCGATCGGCATCGGCATCCGTGATGACCATGCCGTTGAAATTCTGCAACTCCGGCGCCAGGTCGCGCTGCCAGAGGTGGCGGAGCCAGAGCACGCGCAACTGGATCAGCAGCCGCAGGCGGGCAAGTTCTTCCTTCAGATATTGCGAGTTGGCAAGGTACCACTCGTGCCCGACTGCGCTTAGATGTTCAGCGGCAGCGCTCATTGCAGGGTGAAGTCCTTTTCGTCCACGCTAAGTGCCCCATTGGCCTGGATTCGCACCGGATACGGCGTCACACTTGGTGGCAGTGGAGGGGTGCTCTGGGTTACGGCCACGAGTGGAACGTGGACGGTGGTGCTCGTCGGCAGAGGCGGATTGGCAGGGTCCGCAACCACCTCGATGGAGACGTCCTTCACAAATACGAAACTCTTCAGGCCTGGGTGGTACAGCCTGGTGCCGTTCACCGTGAGCGTGGCGGCAGCCGTTCCGGTGGTTGGATTGATGCCGGTGATTTGCGGCACCAGCACGAAAGCTGACTGGTTGGAGGACTGCAGCACAGCTTCGCTGAAGGTAGAGCCTTTGTCCAGTCCGCCTTTCACGCCTTCTCCCGGCCGTTGCACCAGCACCTGCACTATTTGCGGCCCGGGTTGCAATTGCTGGTCCGGAGGGATGGCCCGGGGCAGCGGGTGATCAAAGTCTGCCGGATATTGCGCGTCCGGCACGGCCAATTGAATGTCTCCGTTCGCAAGGGGCGACACTCCAATCGGCTCGAGACTACCGATCCTGACCCATGTCTTTGGCGCCTGAAAGTCCGTGCCGGTAATGGTGATCAGCTGATTGACTGCGGCGCGCGAATCGCCGATGGGCTCACCGGGAGATGTGGGTGTACGGTAAATGCTTTCGATGTGCGGGCGCTTGACCAGGGAAAGATGCAGGCGGCGTTTTTGCACTGGGGAGGCAAGCTGCCGTGGCAGCTTGCTTTCAATCTGGACGACTGTCACGTTGTACGCCACTGAGCAGCGGAAGTTGGCGGCGGGCAGCGCCGTCCATATCTTGGCGAACTCCTCCAGCGAAGCCGGTTGCAGCGATATCCGCACGTGTTCAAACTCGTTCTGCAGTTCCGGCGCGCAAAACGAAGAATCCCCGGTGATGATGGCAAAGTCGTGCATGACTCGCATCCCGTCGCCCAGCACCTCCTGCGCTTTCAGGTCGCGGTCGTCACCCGTCTCGGACTCCGGATAGGCCGTCATCAGATAGTGCAGGTTCAGACTCAGCGGCGGATGCCCATAGGAACCGGGGTGGCCCTCGCCGGGGATTTCCTGGTTCTTCAGACCTGCATTCTCTGTGACCATGTACAGATAGAGATTTATCCGTTTGCCTGTGGCCGTGGTGGGCGTGACATCGGGCGGGAGAAGGGTGACGTTGACAGGCTGATTCTCCATTTCTGATGTGAGGAGGTTCTTCAGTGTCGAACTCACCGCGCGGATTCCCTTGTAACTGCTCATCTTCTCCTGGCCCAGGGGCTGGTTATATACCGGCGCAGTGATTCATATTCGGCAAACCCTCGGGGACGGCTTACCGGCTGGGGAGCAGCTTGCTTCGGCGCATCAAGACGCACATCCACCCGCGCGATGCTGACCTCGACAACCGGATCAGGCGCTTCCTGCCGGCCAGGAGGCAGGCTGCGGTCTGCTCTCTCTGCTCGTGCGGGCGGCAAAGCCGGCGCAGGCGATGTTCGTTCCGGCCCATGTGCTTGCTGAACAGTGGAGAACTCCGCGACCCGCCCGCTCACGATGGCGGGTTTCTCACGAACCGGGTCAGGCTCGTGAAAGGAGTCGCGAAGCGAAGCACCATCCTCTATGGCGGGATGGCTAATCTGAAACCTGGTGTCGGGGCCGAATCGCAGCGGAGCCGGCCGCCGGGCTGCCTCAGGAACTTTCACCTGTGCAAGTTCCACGGATTGAATGGGATCTTTTTCAGAAGGCGTGATGAGCCGGGTTTTTTCGGAGCCTATGGCTTCAGGAGCAAGCTCTGTCTCCATCGTACCGCCGGCGAACTGAGGCGTGGTGAACGCCGGCGAACTCGCCCGATCCAACGCATCCATTGAAGTGCCGAAGGAGTGAGGCGCAGCGGGAGACAACGACACCGGCGCGGCCGTCTTTGCCGTCGGCAAGGCAGCGGAGCCGGACACAGGCACAGGCGCAGGGCGATCCAACAAGGCAGGCCACTGATATTGCGGTGGCGGCTGCGGGACGGGGACGGAGGATCCGCCTGCAGCCCGTTCGATCATGCGGAACAGGAAGTCACTCACCGCCGGACACTCCTTCCAGCAGTTCCAGATACAACTTGCGCTTGCGAGGCGTCATATTGAGGATTTCTGTCTCGCTCCAGTGGTATGCCAGCGCCAGCCGGTGGACGTCGTAGTAAAGCTGCCTCTCCGCGGCTGCGAGCTCCCGGAGAAAATAGTCGCCAACGTCAAAAAGGGAGGAGAACTCATGCCCGCATGTCGGGCAGCGGAGTTGAAGGACGATTTCCGCCTGCGGATCGAGAGCAGACATCCGCGCGGCGATTTGTTCTGCGAGTTCCGGAGGCCATTGAGCGGCGGGAACGTTTTCATTGCCGGGGGCGTTTTCGCGACGCACCCACTCGACGCAGCGATTGAGCACTGCCAGTGCGGCCTCGCTGGTCCTGCTATGAGCGCCGTCGCGGGCAATGTGAATCGCCGTTTCCAGATCGGCTCCGCACGGCACGCGGAAACGAGCGCGCCAGATGGTTTCACCGGACGGGAAAGACTCTTCATGGTACTGCGCTGGATGTTGCTCCGGCCGCAGGACCAACTCTTGCGCCTGAAGCTCGAAGTCCATGAGCGCGGTGCAGGAAGGGCAGTGGAGCGTGCAGGGAATTCGGTCACCGAAGGTGAGACGCCGGATGTGCAGCAGCAAAGCTTCGCGATCTCCCATCGGAAGGTTGCGAAGCTGTTCTGCTCCCTCACCACTGCGTCCTCCCAGGTGAATCACGCAGCGCGCCAGCAGCGCCGAAACCCGCTCGATGGGAAGGCGGCCTTCCTCCAGACCTTCCATCGCGACGTCGCCTTCGCTGATGGCCCGCACACGCGCCTGGCGCTCGCACACGCCCTGCTGCCATGTCCCGTTCGGCAGCGTAACGTCGGCTTCAGCTGGCTGCGTCATTGCGCGGGAATGGTGAACGTGGGCTCTTTGGGCTCCGCCACGTCAAAGTCACGTTCCCAGCCCTCGTTCTCAAGTTTGATGTGCTGGATGGCCACCGCACCGGCGTTGGCGTCAAGATCGGGCAGGGCCTGGTACTCAGACACCCAGCAGCGGTATACCTTGTAGGAGATCACCTTCTGCCCGGCTTCGTTGAATAGATCAATGATCAGGTCCTTGCGAAAATCGGCCAGAGAGATTTCCGCTCCCGGGCCGCTGCCGTAGTCCCAGACCTTGTTGGCCCACTTTTCGAATTCCGTATCGTGGGTCACGCCGCGCTCCAGGGTGATGGCATCGTATTTCGTCCGGGCAGGCGATTTGCGGCTGGTGCTGGGATCGCCGCCTTCGCGATGTTCCACGACGTCGGTTGACCGTTTTAGGGCGCCGCATTTGCTGATCCCGGCGACGTAGCGGCCGTCCCACTTCACCCGGAACTTGAAGTTCTTGTAGGGGTCGAACCGTTGCGGGTTTACGCTGAATTGTGCCATGTGTCTGGCTCTCCTTTATGTGGGAATCTGGCCTGCGATCTGCTGGATCTTGAGAATGACGAATTCGGCCGGCTTCAGCGGAGCAAAGCCCACCACGATGTTGACGATTCCGTTGTTGATGTCGGTTTGCGTGGTGGTCTCCTTGTCGCATTTCACGAAGTAGGCGTCCCGCGGCGAAGTGCCCTGGAAGGCCCCCTGCCGGAACAGGCTCTGCATGAATGCGCCGATGTTGAGCCGGATCTGCGCCCACAGGGGCTCATCGTTTGGTTCGAAAACCACCCACTTGGTGCCGCGGTAGAGGCTCTCTTCCAGGAACAGGGTGAAGCGCCGCACCGGAACATATTTCCATTCTGATTCCAGTTGATCGGCCCCCTCCAGCGTCCGGGCGCCCCAGCAGATGTTGCCGAACACCGGGAAGTTGCGCAGACAGTTGATGCCCAGCGGATTCAACACTCCGTTCTCGGAATCGGTGAGAGAGTAGTCGAGTTGGGGAACATTCACCAGCGTGGCCTCGGTCCCCGCGGGCGCTTTCCACACCCCGCGCGTTGTGTCTGTTCGGGCGCAGAGCCCCGCGATGGTTCCGCTGGCCCCGAACGATCGCAGGCGAAAAGAGTTCAGCGGGTCGGGAGCAAGCACGCGTGGATAGTAGATGGCCGCGTTCTTGTCGCGCGGCGTGCCCGGATCGGCCAGCCAGCCTTTGATCGCCGTGGGCTTGGTGAATCCCAGCGGCGTGTCCATGATGAAGAACGCCCGGCGGGCTTCACAGTACTGCTCGGCAACGGTCATCACAGCCTGCGCCTGCGCCGCGGTCAGCGGATGGTTGGTGCCGCTGGTGATGGCGGTGCGTGGAATGCAAAGCAGGTTGAAGAGGTCCACGTCTTCCA
>JBLMYN010000253.1:0-8432 GCA_050258305.1 Actinomycetota bacterium | reverse complement strand
TGGTCGCCTGCGGGCCTCCACCCGACAGCCGGCAAGCGAAGAATGGTCCTGGTGCTTCCGAGACAAAAGCTCCGGCTGACGAGGTCTCTCCGGTAGCGGGCTCAAGCTGGCTGCAACACCTCGGTCTTACGCCGTCGCAAACCCATATGGGACAGATGGGCGGGTCGGAGGAGGTTCAGCGAACTCAAGGCCTCGAGTCCGGCAAACCCGCGGTTCTTACCGGGGCGGAACTCTACACTTTGACCTGCCGTTCCTGCCACGGGCCGGAAGGCAAGGGGTTCCCGCCCGAGATCAACACGTTGATTGGGCCGGTTCTGGGGGCTTCGGAGACTGCGGTGCAACGTCGCATGAAGGCAAGGGGAATCGAAATCAGCGATGAGATGGCCGGGGAGATGGCGTCCGAGGCAAAAAAGAGCCTGCTGGACCGCCTCAAGAACGGGGGCAAGAAGATGCCGGCGTTCAGTTATCTGCGCCGAGACGAAATTAATGCTTTGCTCGTGTACCTGGACCAGCTCGCGGGTGTTCCGGCCGGAAAGCATGCAGCGCAGCCGGTGGCGGAATCAGATGCACGCGTTGGCGAACTCATGGTCAGGGGCACATGCCATATTTGCCACAATGCAACCGGCCCGGGCGGCGGCCACATGGGGATGATGATGAGGAGAGGTATCATCCCATCTCTGGCCAGCATGACGGAAGAGCGCTCGCGCAGCGAGATGGTGCAGCAGGTCCAAAACGGCTCTTCAGGAATGATGATGATGATGGGGCAGCGAATGCCCGCGTTTCCCTATTTCGCTGAGAGTGAGATTGACGCGGCGTACCTGTACCTGCAGCGTTATCCACCGCAGCCCTGATCCAAGGGGATGAATCGGCCGCGCAGGCGTACGCGAGAGTTCGTTCCGCCTGCCTCGGCCAATTCCATTCCGCTAAACAGCCTGGGCCATGCTCTGGGATTTCCTGGACGGGAATACCAGTTGCGGCTTTTCGCCCGCGAGGTGGCCGCAGATGGATTTCGACCACCGGAATACGTTGTTTGCCTGGATCACGCTGCGCATCTTGCGCATGCGGTGGCCTTGTTCCTCTTCCGGCATGGCCAGCGCCTGGCGGAGCGCCGCTGCCACTCCCTCGGCATCATAGGGATTCACCAGCAATGCTCCACAGCCCAGTTCATCGGCGGAGCCGGCAAACTCGCTGAGCACAAGCACGCCCTTTTCATCGCTGCGTGATGCGCAAAACTCCTTGGACACCAGGTTCATTCCGTCTTTGAGCGGGGTGACGAGGGCGACATCGGCGGCGCGATACATGGCGAGCAGCTCATCAACGGGAACGTGGCGATGAAGGTAGTTCACCGGCGACCATTCGGGCCTGCCAAATTCGCCGTTGATCTGGCTGACCAGCCGCTCGAGGCGGGCTTTGCAGTCGCGATATCCGGTAATGCCCTCGCGACTGGGGACGACGAGTTGAACCAGAGTTACACGCTGGTGCAGATCAGGCCGCTGTTCCAGAAGGGTCCGGAAAGCCATCAGCCGTTCAGGAATTCCCTTGGTGAAATCCAGACGGTCTACGCCGAGAATGATGCGTTTGCCGGCCAGCGACTCCTGGATCTCCCGGGTACGCAACTCCACCTCGGGTTTCAGCGCCTGGGTGGAGAACCCCTCGAAATCGATGCTGATAGGAGTGGTTGCGACCTCACAGTGGACTCCTTCCGCGCTGACAAGGTACCTGCCGCCATTGCGTCTGAGCCGCACGCGGCCCAGGCAGCGGCGAAGACAGGCGACGAAGTTTCTGCGGTCGCGGTCGGTTTGGAACGCGACTGTATTGAAGCGCATAAGGCCGCGCAGGATCTCCGTTCTCCACGGCAGTTTTTCAAACACATCCGGCGGGGGAAAGGGAACATGATGGAAATACGCCAGCCGGGACCGGACGCTGCGCGCGCGCAGGCATTCGGCCAGCATCATCAGGTGATAGTCGTGGACCCAGACCAGGTCGTCGCGGCGCATGCTGCGCTCCACCGCGTCGGCGAATTTTTCGTTCACATCACGATAGACGAGCCAGTGAACGGGATTGAAATCGCAGCGGGACTGCAGATCGTGGAACAGCGGCCACAGAATCTCATTGCAGCAGCCGTCGTAGAAGTGGCGCATCTCCGCGGCCGTAAGAAACACCGGCTCCATGGAATATTCGGGAGCGCACTGGCCCCGCAGGACTTTTTCAATTTCGCTGTTGTATTCGGTGCCGGGCCAGCCGATCCAGACGCCGCCCCGGTCTTTGAACACGGGCAGGAGGGCCGTGACCAGTCCGCCGGAACTGGTTTGCACCTCGAAACGGTTGCGATTCTGCTGGACGGTGATAGGCAGTCGATTGGAAACGATCAGCAAACGGTTCTGCTCGATCATACGTCACCTCCGCACGCGTGAATCCACTCGTTGAAGAACTGGATGACCTCGCCCGGGGGACGGAGCCATGCCTGGGCCGTGGTAGGACGAAAGATGTCGCGCACCAGGACAGAAAGGCCGCGGCCCTCAATGGCGGCAAAAGCATCTTCATCGGTCAGGTCGTCACCGAGATAGGCCGCAGCCGTCTCGGGTGAGATTTCCGCGAGCAAGGTCCGCACCGCATCGCCCTTGTTGGCAGAACGCGCCTTCAATTCCAGGCCGCCGTCAAATTCCGCGAGCAGCAGATTGCCGTGGCAGGTGAGCGGAGCAAGCAGCCGGTAACACTCGGTGCGAACTTCTTCCAGGTGCTGCTGCTTGAGACCTCTCCAGTGGATGGCAATGGCGCCGGTTTTAATTTCGCAGAGCTCGCCCAGGCCGCCCTGCTGAAGGATATTTTCCGCTGCTGTCAGGGCCCGTGACGATTCCGGGCTGATGAAGGCGAGCTCAGAATGGTCGTCAGGATAGAGGCGCTCCAGGCCGTGTGCGCCCCAGATTTCCGGCCGGAGCCGAAGACCGAGTAGCGGCTGGATTTCACTTGCTGGACGCCCGCTGATCAGCACCAGGCGCGTGCGGCAGGTGTTGCTGATGCTGTCGAGCAGTTCCGGAACCGAGGCGTATGGCAGGGCCCGTTTACGGTCCTTCGTAAATGGGGCGATTGTGCCATCGTAGTCGAGCATCAACAGTCGGTTTTCAGCTTGCTGCAGGTTCTCAAAGAAAGCGGAGATTCCCGACTGAGGGGCTGCTGCTGTGCACATCTGACACTCCTTGGTTGCTGGGTTGCGGTTTGGTTGCTGTCGCAAGTTCAATGTTGTCAAATGTTTAGGCTGCCCGGGCTGCGAAGGAGAATCGGGAACTCCAGCCCGGGCAGGAAGCTATCCACTCTTCGTTGTATCTAATATGAGACGAGAGGCGCTGAAAGGGAATACAGTGGGGACTGTACGCCACAACCAAAATCAGGGTATAGGGAAAAGCGCTTAAGAGATGATTTTCTTGCGCACGGCGTACAACACGATCTCCGCCGAGCTGTGCAAATCGAGTTTCTGCATGATGCGCGTGCGGTGTGTTTCCACCGTGCTGGTGGAAAGATCGAGGGTTGTGGCAACTTCTTTGTTGGACTTGCCTTCCGCCAGCAGCTGGAAGATCTCCTTCTCGCGGTCAGTCAGCAGGTCATAAGAATCCTGCAGACCTCGCTGCTGTAACTGGCGCATATAGTCTTCACGCAGGGTATCGGCGATGCTGGGGCTGAAGAACGATTTGCCCTGGGCTACCGCCTCAACCGCACGGTTAAGATCAACATCAGCGCTGCCTTTCAGCAAGTATCCCTTGGCTCCGGAGGCGAGAGCCCTGGTGAGATAGCTCTCGTCCGAATGCATGCTCAAAATAATCACACTTGTGTGCGGGTTGCGTTTGGCAATCTGCGCTGTTGCCTGGATGCCGTTCAGGTTCGGCATGGCTATGTCCATCACGACCACGTTCGGGGTAAGTTCTTCGGTCAGGCGAAGCGCCTCGCGGCCGTCGGCGGCTTCCCCTACCACCTCGAAATCAGGATTCTGCTCGAGTTGCAGGCGCAGGCCTTTGCGCACGATTCCGTGGTCATCGGCAATCAGGATGCGAACCTTGCTCAAATTCGGACCCCGATCGGAATTTCCACCCGCAGCGTTGTTCCCTTCTTTCTGTCCGATGAAATGCGCAGCGAGCCTTCCAGTTCCTGAACGCGCTCCTGGATTCCAAGGAGCCCGAGGCCGCTGCGCGACCGCGCCGCGACGTCAAACCCGACGCCATCATCCTGCACCACAAGCACCACATGATCTGCTTCCGCCTGCACGGATACCAGAACGTTCCGGGGATCGGCGTGGCGGGCACAGTTCGTAAGCGCCTCCTGGACAATCCGATAAATCGATGTGCGCTGCGCGTCTGTCAATTCATCCAGCATCCCGCTGACCTGCACGCTGGCGGGAACGCCGGTGCGGCGCGAGAATTCACGCCCCTGCCAGCGTAACGCCGGCTCAAGCCCCAGGTCATCCAGCATGGAAGGCCGCAGTCCCATGGCGAGATCGCGGATAATCTGCATGGCTTTCGTGTTTAGTTGTTTGGCATCTTCCACACGTGCATGGAACGCTTCCGTGGAGGAGTTGCGCAGCTTTTCCAGGTTGGTGATTTCGATTCCGAGCGCCGTCATGGTCTGGCCGACCTCATCGTGAAGTTCGCGCGAGAGCGCCTTGCGCTCGCCTTCCTGTGCCTGCACCAGCCGCCGGGAGAGTTTTCTCAGGTCTCCCTGCGTTTCTTCAATCTGCCTGCGCTGCTCTTCCTGCTTTTTCTCCAGCGCAGCCACGCGGTACGTGCTCAGCAGGGCCACGAGGCAGCCGAAACTGAGCGCAAAGCCGATCATACGGTAAAGAAAGCTCTCCAGGATTTTGCGGCTGTGCCGTGTCCGTTCGCGCTCTTTCTCAAGGTTTTCGCGGTTCAGTTTCGCCATTTCGCGCGCCAGGTCCACCACCGCCTGGCGCCGCGGCAGGACATTGTGGCGCAGAAAGTACCAGCTCTTGTCCGCTTTCTGTTGCGCCGTCCAGTCAAAGATGGGGTCAAGCGAGTCCCAGTAGTTCTGGACCACGTTCTGGAGCTGTTCCAGCCTTGGACTGTCGCTATTCGTCGCGGTATCAGCAAGCTGATCGAGACGCGTTTGCAGCGAAGAGCGTATTTCCAGCAACTGTTGCCGGTGCAGAGGCGCGTTTTGCGGTGATGGATCGAGCAGGTAGTCGCGAACAAGAATGTCCGCCAGATACATATCTGTAACGATATCGCGACGAAAGGATTCGGACTGCAGGTAGGCATCCTGCGTGGATTCCATCTCCGTGTAAATGGCGCGGGCGCGGCGGATGGCGCCGATGCCAAGGACTGCAATGAGCGCGATCAGGGTACCGAAGCCCAGGGCCAGAACAAAATAGGAGCGGGACAGAATTGCCTGCCGGTCCCAATGGAGAGGCTTGAGGGATGACACCAGGCGATCGAGGTGGAGGTGCATCCTTTGCCTGAGCGCAGGTGTTGCCATGCTGCTATTGTCCCATATGCGTCCGCGCAGGGTCATGCCATGTGCCTGCAAAAACACCGCACTATGCCGGCTTCGCGAGGGCGGCTTCCAGGTCGTTCCTCAGATCGTTCACATCCTCCAGCCCAACATACAGCCGCACAATGCGCGGACCGTAAGCAGGACGCTTGGGTGAGTGAAGGTCGTACGCCATCGCCAGGCTGCTCACTCCGCCCCAACTGTAGCCGATTTTGAAAAGCCGCAGCGAGTTGACGAACCGGAGCACCTGGTCCCGGTTGTAGCGCTCCTGAAAGACGATGGAGAACAGGCCGGTGGAGCCGGTGAAGTCACGTTGCCAGAGCTCGTGGCCGGGACAGGAGGGCAGAGCGGGATGGAGGACGCGCTCGATTTCCGGGCGGCCGCTCAGCCACTGCGCCAGTTCAAGCGCTGAGCGCTCCACCTGCTTCAGGCGCACAGCCATGGTCTTCATCCCTCGAAGCGCCAGGCTGCAATCGTCGGGCGAAGCGGCGCAGCCAAGGATCTGGTGGGTTTCTCCCAGGCGCTCAAAGATGGCGGAATCGCGTACCGTCACAGAGCCAAGCAGCAGGTCACTGTGGCCGCCGACGTATTTTGTAAGGGCCTGCATGGTGACATCGACGCCGTGGGCAAAAGCGTCAAAGTAAACGCCCGCCGACCATGTGTTGTCGAGAGCCACCAGGGCACCATGCGCGTGCGCGGCCTCGGCGATCGCCGGCACGTCTTGCACTTCCATGGTGATTGAACCGGGATTTTCACACCAGATGAGGCGCGTATTGGGGCGGATATGAGAGCTGATGGCACGCGCGGCATCGGGCGGATAGTAGCTGACGTCAACGCCAAAGCGGCGGAGAACTTGATTGGCGAATTTGCGGTTGGGCCCGTAGATGTTTTCGGGGAGCAATACGTGATCTCCGGCCCTAAGCAGGCTCAGATCGATCAATGTGATGGCTCCCTGCCCGCCGGGAGTGATCAGAGTACGGTAACCGCGCTCCAGTTCGCATACACCGGCCGCGAGTTCGAGCGTGGTGGGGGTGCCGCAGAGACCATACGTGTATCCATGCTCCCACTGGTTCCATTCCTCGCTCGCGGCGCCTGCATCAGAGAACAGCACAGTGGACCCGCGATAAACGGGAGTGACGAGCGAGCGGAAACCACCGGGCGCGCCGGTTTCAGGATGAATCAGTAACGTCTTCCAGTCCTTGTTTGCGGGCATGGGAGACATTGTATTTGAGGAGCAAACATCAGCGCGTGCTGCAGTTGCCGCGAGCGCATACCATCAGCCGGCTTTGGAGTGATCCGATTCGTCGCCGCCGGTTCTGAAATCCGCGTCAAGGCTGATGTGATCAGCCGCAGTCGGCTCCGGAGCAGGTTCAAAGCGCACACGCTGACCGCATTTTATGCAGGCCGGGAAATTTTCACCTGCTTTCAGATAGCTGAGATGAGACATCCGGTGCTGATAATGGTGGACCCAGTACATTGCCTCTTTTGGGACAGGAGTGCCCGGCTTGAATGCGTGCCTCAACATTACACAAATTCGCTGACTATCAGCCCAGCCCCTCCGCCAGCGCGCCGGATTGTTTGCTGTCCCGGAGAATGCAGGCGATCTTCTTAAAGTTTCCTCATTCTAGTCAGACTTCTACTCTGCAGCAATATAAGAATCAGATGCGATTTGTGGAGAAGTTGTGAAGGAGCGGGAAGCGCGCAATTTCTGAAAACGGAACGGTGGGCATTCCGGCAACAGTGGCGATGCTTGCAGACGGTACAATCCGCGCACACGCTCATGCAAAAGAAGCGCCGCAAGCCGATGCCGGAGAAGTCCTCTCGTCCCCAGCGCCTGCGGGATGCGCCATCCACAGCTTCAGAGCAGCTTTGGGTTCGCCCAGACTCCAATTTGCAGCAGGGCCGGGAGATGGCGGGAGAAACCAACATCAGCCCGGCAACGGGAGCACGGCTGCTCGAGCTTGCTGATATCGCTTTGGGCGTGAAGAAGCCTGTTCCTGAAAGCACGAAAAAGGTGCTATCCGTGGAAACGCATCATCAGAAAATGAGCCAGCAAAAAAAGAAGGTGCGTCCGCGCTCGAACTGATCGGTTTCTCATCTGCCCGCAGTGGCTTCCGGTGCTGCAAGCCCGAATCGTCAAGTATCCAGTTGGAGATCGCGCGCCCAGGGCAGTTCCTGAGCAAAGCAGCGGAGCAGAGACGCAGGGTCCGCGCCTTGTTCGCGCAAGCGGCGAAGGCTGAGCGCGTCGTGGCGCTTCGCCATCCGGCGGTTCTTTTCGTCGCGCATCAGCGGACAATGAAAATACCGGGGTTTGGCATAGCCCAGGGCCTCAATCAGCAGAAGCTGGCGAGCGGTGCTGCGCAGAAGATCAGCGCCGCGCACAACTTCAGTGATCCGCATGGACTGGTCGTCCACGACCACCGCGAGCTGGTAGGCGGGAATATCATCACGTCGCCACACAAGAAAATCAGAGAAATCAAGGCCTGCGCTGAAATGTTGCCTGCCTTCGCAGCCATCCAGAAAGGAGATGAGCCTCTGGTCTGGGACTCTGAATCGCCAGCTCACGCCACCGGGCATCTGCCAGTCGACGGCCTCAGCCTGTCGGGCCCGGCAGCTTCCGGGATAATGAATCTCATCGTCATCTTCATGCGGGGCGGAAAGTGCGCGCTCCAGGTCCCTGCGCGAACAGGTGCATGGATAGATGAGTCCGAGGTCGCGCAGTTTACGCCAGGCTTCGAGATAGAAGCTTCGCCTCCGGCTTTGCGAGTATGGCCCGAACGCGCCGCCTGCCTCGGTCGCGAGGTCGGGACCTTCATCCCAATCAAGCCCCAGCCATTGGAGGTCGTCATACATGGCCTGCACAAATTCCGGACGGCAGCGCTGCTGGTCCAGGTCCTCATTGCGGAAGACCAGCGTTCCGCCGCAGGCGCGCGCCC
>JBLMYN010000252.1:0-5268 GCA_050258305.1 Actinomycetota bacterium | reverse complement strand
CTCAGCCAACCGTCGATCTGAGCCAGGTGCGCCGCGAGCGCCTCTTTGTCTTCGATTACACCAACGGCCTCTTCACCGTAAACGGCAAGCTGTTTGACGCGAACCGCGTCGACGCCGCCATCGAGCAGGGATCGGCCGAAATCTGGACATTCCGCAACGCGGGAAATTCCTGGGTACATCCGATCCACACGCATTTCGAGGAATTCCACATCCTTGAAGTGAATGGGAAGGCGGTGAGGCCAGGCGATCCATTATTCGTGAAAAAAGACGTGGTGGCTCTGGGACCCAACATGGAGGTCAAGTTCTTCGGACGGTGGCGCGATTTTCTGGGCAAGTACGTGATGCACTGCCACAACGTTGTCCATGAAGATCACTCCATGATGATCCGCTGGGACATCGTACCGCCCGGACAGGGCGATAATCCGGGCGACAACAGCTCACTGATTCGGCTGGTCACAGCTTAAGGAGGAGATCCATGAAAGAACGTCGCAAATTCCTGCAAGCACTGTCCGTGACCGCGCTCGGGGCGAGCGCTATGGGCTGGATCAAAGGAGTCACCCAGCCGAACGCGGCCAATGCACTCGACCCACGCAAGCAACGCTCGATTCCCAACGTTGCGGGGGTCACGCACACCGGACAGAAGTTCCGGTTTTACCAGGACCTGGTCAAGGACAAGGTCGTAACCATCAACTTCATGTCAACTCGGGAGGAACCCCACTATCCGGTTACAGCACGCATGTTGGAGATCGCCCACCTGCTTGGAGACAAGCTGGGCCGCGAGGTCTTCATGATCTCGGTGACCAGAGATCCCGAATACGACACTCCTGAACGCCTCGCGGCTTTCGCTGCGGAACATGGCATCCCGAAGGGCTGGCTGTTCGTGAACTGCGCCCAGGAGGGAGTCAACGCGCTGCATGCCCGTATCTACCACTCCCACCATGCAGGCGTTACTGCCGCATCTCCGCATTCAGGAGCTGCGCATGCCGCCCATTTCCGCTCCACGGACAGTGTCTTCTACGGGAATGGTGGAGTTGGGTTATGGGGCAATTTTGCGGTCGAATTGCATCCGGACGAAGCGGTCAGGCACATCGCGTGGGTCATGCCGGGCCGCAAGCCCGGAGCCGAACCCATGCGTGCTGGTCCGCGGCGACTGAAGAGTCCTGGGCTGTCCTCGGACAACCGGATCGCATAACCGCTGGACCTGCTTTGGCCATCGCAGTCGTCTGTGCGCGGCTGAACATTGACAGATTGAGGAACAGTAGAAGGGGAACAGAAAATGCGAGATGCATTTCTCAGAATTTTGCGGGCCGGTCTGATCCCGGCCATCGTCTTGCTCGGAGTGGCCATGGTTCATGCGCAATCGTGCGAGCCTATGCAGCCGCTTCCGGCCGCCGGTTCGTGGTCCGTTGTCCTATCGGCAGATGGAACAACCACGACCATTAACACGGCACCGTCATTTTTCCCGCCCGGCGATTCATTCGGTCCCGACCCGACGAATCTGTTGCCGACCATTTACCTGGATTCCTGCGATTCCAAAGGAAATCCGATTCCCAACACGCTGCCCTCCACGCCAGCCCATCCCTACAACCTGCATCCCGACCCGGTGGTGACACAGCTTGCTGACAAGACGTCCCCCACAGACGATCTGGCAAACATCATTGACGGGCTCCACAATGCACTAGGGCTCCCATTGCTGCTGGCCAGCAAAGTCGACATGACTCAGATTCAGTTCGGGATCGACATCCTGGAGGGGAACCCGGTCAACCGGGCGTACAGCGGGTTCCCCCTGCTGCATTACAACGGGCCGAACAAAACCAAGCTGGTTACTCCGATCATGCAAAATGGCGCGGTTGTGGGCGGAACGGTGACGATTCATCAGGTCTGGTATGACACCCACATCGAATCGGACACGGCGTATGTTGACCCTACGGTGGTCAATGACGTTCCCTGGACGATGCACTACGTGGTTGATGTGCTTGATCGCGGCTATGACGATTTCGCCGGGTACATCATGTACTTCGACGACCCCAACAACTACAGCCCGCCCAGGAAAATCCCCAATGTGGGGATGGATAATTCATTCTTCCCCATGGCGGATGGGTTCCGTTACGAGTATGACGTCAAGATGGCGCCGGCCCGCTTCTGGAACCTGACCTACCACTGGGGCTGGAGAGAGCATCCGCCTCGCGTCCAGGTCACTGAGAACGTGACCATCCCTATCGGTGGCAGACCGCGCAACGCCATTGAGTTCGATGCTTTTTGTCCGAACAATCAGCAGCCGAATTTCACCTGCCCGGCTCTGCAAACCAGCCCGGACGTGAAGCTGGCGGCCATCAACATGATCGGCGACATTGCTCCTGCCAAGCGCATGTGGAACGACTTTAAGGCGATCAAGGCAGGCGCCAGCGGACTCGCCCTGGCGGCGTACATTCTTGACCTCGACTCGGCATTCGATGACTGGCAGCACCGCACCAGACTGCCCGCAGGAGTTCCTGAAGATCCCAATGCCGACGAAACTCTTCTGTTTGCGAATGACACGATGTACGGCCACATCAAGGGCTTTACCCGTGACATGCAGATGGAGATGTTCAAGTTCAAGAAGCGCGGCGATCAGATCACGGTGAAGCTTCTGAACGGCGACTACTTCCCGCATGCCTACATGCTGGTTGATTTCGGCGGCATACGCGGTTGGGAAAATACGTTCCACAACACTCTGCCCATCGGCGGCCAGGGTCCGTTGTTCACCTTCGGCCGCAATCACTGGTGGATCAACACCGCGAGCGGTCCCATCCCGATCCCGGTAGCGACGCGATCGTCCACCAGCACTGGCTCGGTGATCCCGATCTCCAGTCTTGTCGATAACGGCAGTCCGCTTACGCCGCTCTGGAACAAAATCTGGGACAGAAAGCCTGCCGTGCTTAGCACCCAGAACCTGGGAGAGCACACGGTCATTGTGAATTTCAACTATGATCCTCCGCCCCGGTTGCGCATGTACCAGTTCGATGGATTCCATCATGATGTTGGAATCTGGTCGCCACACTAAACCAGGGCTGGAGAGGAAAAACACGATGACTCTTATATCGAAGGCCGTCGCAATAACCCTGATGTTCGGGGGCCTTGCGACGGCCCTGTCTTCGCAAACGCATTCGGTCCTTCCCGGTACAAGTGTCCGGCCGGCTGATAATTCCACATTGCATCAGCACCACATGGCGGCCACTCCGGCATCGACCGCCTCTGCGTCCGCAAAGAATTACAGCGTGACGGATGAGAAGAGCATGCCTCCTGACGTCACTCTGATGGACAGAAGGGGTAAACCTGTGCGGCTGTCCGCCCTCCTTCAGCAACCGCGTCCTGTATTGCTGGAATTCATATTTACCACCTGTGCGACAATCTGCCCGCTCTTGACTGCCACTTTCTCGCAGGCCCAGAAGGACGTTGCCAGGATCAGTCCGGACTACCTCATGATTTCGATCTCGATTGATCCGGAATATGACACGCCGGCGCGGCTCGACGAATATGCCCGCCGCTATCATCCCGCAGATAACTGGCTGTTTCTTACCGGAAAGAAAAAGGATATCTTCCAGGTTCTGAAGAGTTTCGACGCGCTCTTTCAGAGCGATAACAAGATGTATCACCGGCCATACATGTTTCTACGGGCACGATCCGGAGATACATGGCGCCGCCTGGAGGGATTCCCGAAGACCAGCGATCTGATTCACGAGTATCGGGAGGTGGTTACTTCCCCGGGCGGCGCTGGGAAAGAAGCCTTCTGAGGGCCGGCATCAACTCTTCGTACACAAAATCGACCCGTTCCCATTTGAGAACCGGGCAGGAATGAGAGGAGCAGGAGGAATGTGCCAACGCCAACTTCGCCGCTTGTTGGACCGGAGCATGCGCTCGTACATGGTTTGGATGGCAGTTTTAGTGATGCCCATCCTCAGTATTGCGGAGAGTGCCCATGGCGCAGACCGGGGTGGCGAAGTTGAACGCGGCAGGCAGTTGTACTGGCACGGACTCACCAGTTCGGGTGCCCCGTTCACTTGCAGCACCGGGAACGGCATTGCCTTATCTGGAGCACAACTCAGTTGCGTGAGCTGCCACCGCCCCAGCGGTTTCGGGGCCAGTGAGGGTGGCAAGTATGTCCCTCCCATCACCGGCCCCATTCTCTTTGCTCCCAGAGAACTGAATCGAAACAGGATCTTTTACAAACTCTTTAAGGAAGCTCAACCGGCGGAGTTCTCGGCACGTTTGCGGGAACCACGAATGCGCCCCGCGTATTCTGAGGCATCCCTGGCCCGAGCCATCCGGTCAGGGATTGACCCAGCCAATCAGGTGCTGGATCCGGAAATGCCGCGCTGTGCCCTGAACGAGCCTGACATGAAAGACCTGGTTGCCTACCTGAAAACTCTGTCAGCTGCTCGCGATCCGGGAGTGAATACGAATGTTGTTCACCTGGCCACCATTGTCAGCGACGAAGCGGACCCAGCCCGCCGGGACGCAGTCCTGAATACCATTCGCGCGTTTTTCAACTGGATGAACACCAGGGTTGACGGGAACCGAAGCCGCGGCAACTACTCTCCGTATTATCATTCCGATTTTAAAACCTCATTCCAGCGCTGGCAGCTCCACGTGTGGCAGCTCCATGGCCCTCCGTCAACATGGAATGAACAGATCCGGACTCAGTACAGACAGCAGCCCGTGTTCGCGGTAGTCAGCGGGCTGGTGCAGGGACCGTGGGAGCCGATTGCACGATTCTGTGATGCTGAGCGCGTCCCCTGCATCTTTCCAAACACGGAACTGCCGCGAACTTCCAAGTCAGAATACGCTTACTCGATATATTTTTCGCGAGGGCTGGAACTTGAGGCCCAGGCGCTCGCAACCTTCATGGCCGAGAAAAAGCCGCACTTGTCATCCATTATTCAAATTCATTCCAAGGAGGTGTATGGTGTTGTCCCTGCCAACGCATTCGCACGCGCGGCGAGGAACAGCATGCCGGGCATCCAAATACGAGACGAATCAGTGTCCACGGATCAGGACATGCGCAATCTGATCCATCGCCTGGCCACGGAGGAGCATTTGCCTGAAGTTCTGGTATTGTGGCCCGGATCGTACTCACGAACCACGTTGGCTGCGCTCGCCGAGCAGGCTGCGGCGCTTAAGTCCAGGATCAAGCTCATCACTTTGCCGGAAGACGCGTTAGAAATGGTTCAGGAAGAAAAAACATCCGGATTACCGGCTAACGTGTTGTTTACGTATCCCTACGAACTC
>JBLMYN010000251.1:0-3810 GCA_050258305.1 Actinomycetota bacterium | reverse complement strand
ACATGGACCAGGTACTTCTCTCGAGCTTCCTTGAACCGCGGCGCGGGTTTCAGGTAGTAATCGCGGTCGGGTAATCCGAGGCCGCTGGCAAAAATGTAGGCAATGGTTTCCGAGGGTTCATGACTGTCGGGTTGCGCGATTAATCCGAACGGCACAAATACTCCCATCTGGTGCAGCTCGCGAATCATACGTTGGAGGTCCGCCGGCGTCTTCATTGCGTCTATTTGCTTCAGCATGGGCTCGGCCGGGGCAAGACCAAGTTTGTTGATCCGCTCTTCATCCATGCAGGACCCGTAATAATCTCCGATCAGCTGTTCCACGCTGCCCCTGGGCCAATCAGTCTTTTTCGACACATCCTGGAGAATGTCTTTGAGCTGTTCCTTCGCCACTTCGCCCGCCTGCCAGCGCCGGCTCCATCTGTCCATATAGGGTGGAATGGGATTGTGCGCATGCCAGGTTCCGGTCGCAAATTTGGGAAAATCAGTGCAGGGACCGGTGTTGCGGTCCAGGTCGCCGACCTGTATTCCGTGCAATACGGCCGTTTGTGCCAGCAGTGGAAGAGAGGACAGAACAAAGACGGCGAGAAGGTAGCGCAAACGCATGAGCAGAATTCTCCTTTTGCAAAGCGGATGTCCTGGTACGGACGTTCGTTAATCAGCAGTAAGACACACAGGGTATGGCGGCAGAATCTATAACTCTCCGGACGTCTTCTCGAGTGAAACCGTGCCTTTCACAGTCCGCAGCGTCAACCTGGTGCCTCCTCCGTTGATCGTGCCCCTGACGCTCTCGCCCGATCCACTTGTCAGCGCAAGATTGAAATCACTGTGAAAAATAGAACGGCGGCCGCCCGAGTAATCCACATCCAGTCCCGCATTTGCAGGCACGCGCACGGTGATATTGCCTTTTTCGTTCTCCAGATCAGCGCTCTCGCCCAGGTCGCGCGCGCTTACCTCCGTGTCCGCCTTGTATGACTTTACTCGCAGCGTACCGCGGATTTTCACGTCATGAAGCCGGACTGTGTCCTTGTAAGTATCAATGTGAATGGCGCCGGTTGTGCCTTCAATCAGCATGGGCGCTTTGTAGCTCTTGATGGCTATGTCGCCCTGGACGCCGGATACCTTGATATCGGGCTTATAGCCGTCAAGACTCAGGTTGCTTTGGCGCGGTACGCGGATATCCAACTCAACGGCTGCCGTGAAATCATGCATTTGGAAACAGAATGTGCAGTTCTGGGTAGGGTACTCAACTTTGACTTTCACATGGCTGGGGTCATTCTCGAAGTTGATTTTCACGTTCTGCATCCACCATTTACGGTCGGAATCGCTGCCTTCGAATCTCTTCTGGACGTCAACAACAACCTGGCTGCCGTCGGTTGCCGTGACATGGATTGTTCCTTTGTAATTGTCCACGCTTAGTGTCGCGCCTGACGAAACGGTGAATGTCTTCTGAAAGTGTTCAGCCTGCTGCTCCTGGGCCATTGCCTCACCCGGAAGCAAGGGAAGGAGCCCGACGAGCAGAGCGGAAATCCATAACCGTCTTGAAGTGGGCATACTTAGCCTCCAAAAGCAAATTTGCTACGGGAAGATACGCACAGGATCAGCCCCAGGTTCATAGACTCTTTTTCGGCCGGAACGTCACCCCGCAAACGCTCTGCCAGAAAAAAAGACCGGCTTGACTTGCAGCCGGCCCGCCATGCGTCCATTCAATGGCCTAGATCTTCTTCAGCAATTTCAGCCAACGTTTCCAGGCTTCATCGTGTGCTTTCTTGTTGGCCGGGTTGGTGTTGTTCGGGTCCTCTCCAGCCCTCATGAAGCCATGTCCGGCCCCGTCATAAATCACAGCCTCATATTTTTTGCTCGCCTTCTTCATATCCTCTTTCGTCGCCGGGACCGTCGAGCTGATGCGGGCATCGTTTCCGGCGTAGAAGCCGTATACCGGCGCGGTGATCGCGGAGATGTCCTTTGGAGTCGGACCATAGAATACAAATGCAGCAGCCAGATCCTTGCGGTTGGTGGCGAAGCGGAATGACTGCCCTCCACCCCAGCAGAAACCGGTGACCGCCAGCTTGCCGTTGCTGGCAGGCAGCTTTTTGGCGTAATCCGCAACCGCATTGAGGTCCGCGGTGATTTGGTCAGGATCGAGCGAGGAAACCGCCTTTATCGTGGCCTGTGTGTCCGGGAAATCAGAAGAACCGCCGCCTTTGGGACCCATGCCTGAAAGAAGATCAGGAGCCACGGCAATATAGCCATCTGCGGCGAGTTGGTCCGCTACGCTGCGCACCCAATCCGTCATTCCAAAGATTTCATGGATCACAAGAATGACTGGCGCCTTGTGCTTCACTTCGGGATAAACGACAAACGTATGAACGGTGCGATTATCGTGCTTGACCTGTACCCATTCCTGATGGCGGGAGGATTTTTCCAGTTTTTGCCTCGCCCACTCCTGAGCAGAAGCCGGGAGCAGGCCGAGCAACAGAGCTGCGACAAGTGCGAGAGTGATTTTCATGGCGAATCAGTGTACCCTGCGCCTCCTGATCGAGCCAAATTTTCACGGAACCGGCTCAGGGCAAAAGCCGTAGATAATCTACAGCCGTGGGTGTAGGATGTCTACATGGCAAAACGGGAGCGCTATCAGAACCGCATTGAGCTTCTTCAAGGCACGCTGGACCTGCTCATCCTGGAGACCCTTCGCTGGGGGCCGCAGCATGGCTACGGAATCACACAGGCCATCCGGCTCAACTCCGGTGACGTGCTGGAGGTGGAAACCGGCTCGCTCTATCCCGCCCTGCATCGCCTGGAAAAACAACGCTGGATTGCATCCGAATGGAAGGTTTCAGAAAACAACCAGCGCGTCAAAATCTATCGCCTCACCGCGCAAGGCAGGAAGCAGCTTGCGGCCGAACGGTCTCGCTGGGACCGGCTGCTCCAGGCCATGTCAGGCGTCCTGGCGCCGAAAGCAAAGGAGAACGAAGCATGAGCCGCGATAAACGCGACCAGGAAATTAAAGCGGAACTTGAAGCCCATCTGCGTATGGCCGCTCAGGACCGTATGGATCGCGGGGAAACTCCTGCCGATGCCGAAGCCCATGCAAGGCGCGACCTGGGGAACGCCGGGCTGATTGCTGAAGTAACCCGTGAAACATGGGGCTGGGCGGGCCTCTATCGCTTTATCCACGACCTGCGGTACGGCGCCCGGCTGCTTCGCCGCAACCCGGTTTTTGCCACGGTCACCATCTTTACCCTGGCTCTGGGCATCGGCGCCACCACAGCCATCTTCAGCGTGGTTTATGGCGTGTTGCTGCGGCCTCTGCCTTATAACAAGCCGGAACAGATCGTACGCCTTTGGGGAGTGGGCGCGAAAGGCAACCGGCTTTCATTCTCGGACGCAAACTTCACTGACGTTCGCGCGCAGAACCGGTCATTTCAGGGCATGGCCGAGTTCCACTTCGGGGTGGATGTGGTCTCTGGCGGCTCCGAGCCGAAGAGAGTGCCGGCCGCATACGTCTCGCATGACTTCTTCAAGGTATTCGCAGTCAATCCAATCATTGGACGCACCTTTGCCGCCTACGAGGAAAAGCCGAATGGCCCTTCCGCGGTTGTTGTGAGCTACTCGTTCTGGAAGGACTACTTCGGGGGCAGGAATGAACTGTCATCACTGAAATTGATCGTAGCCAACCAGTCTGTGCCGGTCATTGGTGTCTTGCCGCCTGGATTCCGCTACCCGAAAGACACGCAGCTTTGGCTGTCCTCTGATACTTCCACAAAACCCACGAGCCGGACGGCGGGCGGCTGGCAGGTGGTAGGGCGCATAC
>JBLMYN010000250.1:0-7436 GCA_050258305.1 Actinomycetota bacterium | reverse complement strand
ATTTGAAGCGCAAATGGACAGGCTTGTCCTGCGGAACCGGCCGGGGGAAGACTACGGCGATAAGGTCGTCTCCACGGCGGGCCATTTCGCTGCCGCCGATCGCCTCATTCTGGATGAACTCAACCGGCTGCCCATCTGCGCGAACGCTGCTGATCTTGAGTTGTTGCGAGAGCTCCAGAATGAATGTCCTCTGCCCTGCGCGATGGGAGACAAGCGAAAACCCGGCCTCGGCCGTGAGATCGGATGGCGGCTCCACTTCCGCTTCAACGTGATAGTCAGAAAGTTCGAAATTCGGACGAGGAGCAGGGGCTGCATCACTGGAATTGCGGAGAGAGCGCATGACGAACGAACTCCAGACGTTGTAGTAGACCGTTCCGTTGTTCGTGCTCGCCTGAGCGACGCTGACCTGTTCCTGTACGTTGGGGTTGAGATACAAATCAAAAATGCCGAGCGCTGTACCCCCCACGCGGACATGCAGAAACCGCGTGCCCGAATCTCCGGAATTTGTGAGCGCCTGAAGGATTGAGAGCCCGTCCGCCCGGGCCAGGTCACGGACCGGCTGCGCCCAGCGTGCGATGAAGTCTTCCGGATTGTCCGCGGGACGGAACCCGGCGCGCAAATCATCCACAAGCCGGTCATCGACAAAACGGAAGTAAGCGGTGGTGAACCTTTGCTCCAGCACCGCCGACCCCGTAAACAGCGCCAGGGAAGTTCGCTCGGCGCGGCCCGGAGGGATGACCAGCACCTCGCCCTGGCCCTCAAACAGCGCTCCCGTGATATGGCCATCCACGGCGCGAATCAGCGCGATGGTTCCATCGCTCAGAGAAATGTGAAGGTCCTCGCGATCAATGGACACTTCGCGGAGGGCGTGAACCTGGGCAGGATCAAGGACCGGATTCAGGATCTCAGTGTAAAGAGCCTTTGCAGTTTCAGGGCCGGACGAACGGGCCTGAGCATGCAGCGGCGTAGCGCCTAAACCAAGCGCCAGCACTAACACCTTCGTCACTGAGAGCGATAAGAACCGCTTCATAGACGTGCCATAATGCTCGTGAACTCGTGCGAACGATTATTACATTTTGCGGGCTCTGCGTCGTCCTGCTTTCCGCCGCGCAGGCCAGGTCCGACACGATCGTGCTCAAAAGCGGCACCCGCATTGTTGCCGATTCCGTCAGGGAATATAACGGCCAGGTGGAATACTCGATCGGCGATAACACGCTCACCATTCCCAAATCGATTGTCGCACGGATCGAGAGAGGAACCCCGGGCGTTGCCCCGGTGGGCTCTTCAGAAGCATCTGCGCCGGCGTCCGTCAGCGCCGAAGATCTTCCCCAGATGCGGAACGACATGGAGATCTCTGATGACCTGGTGGCCCGTGTCATCCGTAATGGCCAGGTGGATACTGACGCGTTGAGGACGATCGAAATCCAGAGTACACCGCCCCAGGTGGCCTCTGCCTATGCCATCGCTGCAGGAGTGGAGGAGAACCAGAACCACCTCCCCGTCGCCGCCGGTTATCTTGAGAGCGCCCTGCACTATCTGCCTGAAAACCCCATTCTGCTCGAAAACTATGCGTCTATTCTGCTGCGGCTGGGCCGGCTTTCTGAAGCGATTCCTTATGCCGAACAGGCAGCCCGCGCGGATTCACACTCATCCGTGGCATTCTGGATCCTGGGCTACGCGTATTACAAGAACGACCGCGATCAGGAGGCGATCGCCACGCTGAAGAAATCGCTGCAACTGCACGCCGACGACAAGGTGCGGCAGTTGCTCGAGCGCATCGAGCGCGAATCGCGCACCGAAGCTGATTTTCGTCAGCAGGAAAGCGACCACTTCACCCTGCACTATGAGGGATCGCAGGCGAATGGCGCTTTGCGCCAGCAGATTCTGAACGCCCTGGAACAGAGCTACAACAAGCTGGAGAGCGACCTGGGCGCTTCGCCGCGTAACATCGACGTATCGCTCTATACCGATCAGGCCTTCTTCGATGTCACCCAGGCGCCGGCGTGGTCGGCAGCCCTCAATGACGGTAAGATCCGCATCCCGATTTCCGGCGTTACCACAGTTAGCCCGGAACTGGCCGGGGTGCTCCGGCATGAGCTCACGCACTCGTTCGTGGCGCAGATTACGCACGGACGCGCGCCGCAATGGCTGAATGAAGGCATCGCTGAACTGGAACAGGGCGCCAGTACGTCTTCCTTTGGCGCAAAACTGGCTGCCGTGTACAGCTCAGGACATCAGGTACCGCTCAACATGCTGGAGGGAAACTTCGAGTCGCTGGACAAGTCAGAGGCCCTGGTGGCTTATGCCGAGAGCCTGGCGGCCGTGGAGTATATTGCTTCGACTTACGGAGTCAGCGATGTGGCGCGGATCCTCCAACGGCTGGGCGAAGGACAGTCCATTGAGACCGCACTGCGCAATACGATCCATGGCGGGTACAAAGAGTTGGACGTGCAGGTAACGGAATATCTGAAAAGGACGTACGGGAGCTAGCGCCGCGTATCGCAGTTACATGCGAAAACGGATTGTGGTAGTCGACTCTACATCCACCGGCTCACCATTTAAAAGGTATGGCCGGTATTTCCATTTCTGCACCGCCTCGACAGCAGCCCGCGCAAGGATCGGTTCACCACTTACAACCCTTAAATTCTCGACGCTCCCCTTCCGACTGATCGTAAACTCAAGGATGACATCCCCGCTAATGTGTTTTTTCCTGGCTTCTCGAGGGTAATGCGGCGGCACCTTCTTTACCAGCATTCCTGGAGTAACGCGCATCTGAAGCGGTTTTGGACCAGCAGGGGAAGGTTGAGGCGTTTGGGCAAGTGACGATGCAATCATGATGCATGCGGTAGCTGCAATCAAAGCACCAGCAAAGAATCTACGCATTTTCACGGAGTCATAATCCAGCAAACCAGCAACCCAGTCAACCGCATCCATGAAGCTGCCATTCTGATAGGATTTTGCCTATGAAACGCCTGCTGACTGTTGTTGCAATCGTCGTTGGGGTCGTCATCGTTCTGGCACTGGCTCTGCCCCTGTTCGTCAATGTGGATACCTTCCGCCCCAGCCTGGAAAAGAGCCTTTCCGCATCCCTGAACCGGCAGGTGAAGATAGGAAAGCTCTCAGCTTCATTGTTCAGCGGCGGCGCATCCGCCAGCCAGATTTCCATCAGCGACGATCCGGCGTTCGGCAAGGGACCGTTCCTGCAGGCCGGTTCCCTGAAAGTCGGATTGCATCTCATGCCTTTGATCTTCTCCAGGCGGTTGGAAGTAACGGGCATCACCGTGGAGCGCCCTGAAATCGTGCTGTTGAAGAACGCCGCCGGTAAATGGAACTACTCCACTCTGGGAACTTCTTCATCTACAAAGCAGGCTCCATCGCAGGCGGGCGCGCCGGCGATTTCAGTGGAAAAATTTGAGATTGTGGACGGCAAGGTGCGGGTTGGCGAAAGCAGCGGCAACAAGGCTGGCCATGAGCATGTATACGATAACGTGAACCTCACCGCCCGAAACATAGCCCTGAACAGCGTTATACCTTTTACTCTGACGGCGAATACGCCGGGTGGTGGATCACTGAAACTGGATGGCCAGGCCGGTCCATTGAACAATCAGGATTCCGCCCGCACGCCTTTTGACGCTCAGGTCACGCTCAACCATGCGGATCTCGCCTCCACCGGTTTTATCGATCCCAGTTCTGGTCTGGCGGGCACCCTGGATTTCAACGGCCATCTTAAATCGGACGGAGACAAAATCCATTCCGAGGGGAAAATCAAGACCAGCAATTTGCGCGTGATCAAGGGTGGCGCTCCGGCGAAAGCACCGGTGGCGCTCGATTATCGTTCTGACTACAGTTTGCGGTCCCAGCGCGGGCAGCTCAACGCCGACCTGCATACCGGGAACAGCACAGCGAATGCCAACGGCACGCTCGAAGCGCGCGGAGCGGATACCCTTGCACATATGAAGCTTCAGGGCAAAAACATGGCCGTCAATGACGTACAGGCGCTGCTGCCGGCCTTCGGAGTAGTTCTGCCCTCGGGCGCCTCGCTGCAGGGCGGAACGATCAATATGGATATGGCCGCCGAGGGTCCGCTGGACAGGCTGGTGATCACGGGCCCGCTTGTCATTTCCGGAACACGCCTGACCGGATTCGATCTCGGTTCAAAGCTTGGAGCCATTGCCGCCCTCACTGGCATCAAGCCGAGCTCGGACACGTTGATTCAAACCGTAAGTTCCGGCCTGCGGGTTGCTCCTGAAGGGATCCGTGCCGATAACATCGTCATTGATGTGCCTGCCATGGGCTCGCTGACCGGGAATGGGGTGATAGGCAGCAATAACTCCCTGGATTTCAAGATGCTGCTTAAGCTGTCCAAAACCTCGGGAGGGCTGCTGGCTAATCTTGCCCCGGTTTCCACCGCGTTGCAGACCAAAGGTGTGCCATTCCTGATTCAGGGTACCACTCAAAATCCCAGGTTCCTGCCCGCCCTGGGCAACCAGATGAAAGGGCTGAAACAAAGCCTGCTGGGAACAGTCACAGGCAAACAAAACGGACAGCAAGGCCAGCAGAAACAGGACTTAAAGGGCATTCTCGGAGGTCTGCTCGACAAGAAAAAGAAGCCTTGAGCAGCACGATCTCTGTATAGCTTAATACCCCATGAAGAATGGCGATTCGCATCCTGGCGCTGTTAAAATGTTGCAAAGCCCTGGTTTCCAGTCATTCTAAAGAAAGCACCTTTATGAAGAAGTTTTCACTCATCTCCGCTGCTCTTCTTACGCTGGTTGTCTTTGTCCATGCCGACAACATCGTGGACGAAATCGTCGCCCGTGTGAACGACCAGATTATTACCCGCTCGCAATTCGACCGCGCGAAGCAATCCCAACTCCAGGAGATCAAGCAGGAGTTCCCCAATGACTGGCAGTCGCGCTGGGCGAATGCGCAAAAAGACGTCCTGCGGGAACTGATTGATGAGCAGCTCCTGATGCAAAAGGGCAAGGACCTGGGCATTACCGGCGAAACCGAGACCGTAAAGCAGCTCAACAAGATGCGCCAGCAGATGGGGCTGCCAACCATGCAAGCCCTGGAGGATGAAGCCAAGAAGCAGGGCATTTCATTTGAGGACTACAAAGAGAGCATCCGCACCCGTGTGGTGACGCAACAGGTCATCGGACAGGAAGTTGGGTCCAAAATCGGATCCGCCATCACCCAGCAGGAAATTCAAGATTTCTATAACCAGCACAAGCAGGATATGTCTGGACCGGAAGAGATCACGCTCAGCGAAATTCTGGTTTCCGCCCACGCGAAACCCTCCCCCGACAAGAGCGCTCAAAACGACGCCTCGGAAAAGACCGAGGACAAGGATACGCAGGAGGATCCGGCGCTCGTGGCCAAAGCTGAAGCCAAGGCCAAGCTGATCTATGCACAATTGAAAACCGGCGCCAAATTTGAAGATCTGGCCAGGAAAGAATCTGACGGCCCAACGGCAGCCCAGGGCGGGCCGCTCGGAACCTTCAAAAAGGGAGAGTTGGCCAAGGAATTCGAGGATGCAACGATGTCGCTCAAACCGGGCGATTTCACCCAACCGATGCGCACCAAGCAGGGATTCCTGATCCTGAGGGTTGACGATCACCGCCCTGCGGGCGTACCGCCGCTGAAGGAAGTGGAAAATAGGATCAGGGAAGCCATCTATTCGCAAAAGCTGGAGCCGGCGGCCCGGGACTACCTGAAAAAACTGCGTGAGCAGGCCTATATCGAAGTTAAACCGGGGTACGTCGACTCCGGGGCAACCGCCGGGCAGAACAGCAACCACCCCGTGGTGATCGCGGCAAACGGTGACCCGGATTCGCACCACGACAAGAACTCCGGACTTAAGAAAAAGAAGAAGTTCCTGATCTTCTAGCCGGGGCATTCGGGCTCAGGCTCTCATGTTTTGAAGGGCTGTTCCAACCTGCCACTACTCAGCTGCGTCTTACCTCTGCAGCATGGATCTGAAAGACTGGATTGCCACAGTCGCAAATTTCACCGTCATTGCCGGGCTGATCTCCTACGGCTTTCGACTCTTTGCTGAATACCACGCCTCCGGCCGGTGGGCCAAGAACGCCACTGGACTGCTGGCCGGGATTGGCATGCTGGCACTGGCTGCAGCCATGCTCCTGACGCCGCGGAATGCTCTGGTTTTTCTTTGGGTGGCGCAAACCGGAGTATCACATGTGTTTCTTTTCCTGAGCACCACACTGCTGCTGGCCGCGATTGCCGCCTTCGGGATCATCAATTATTCAAGACCTCTGCGCCTCTGGCACGAACGCCGGATCAGAAGGGCCCTGCATCGTGAACTCCCCAAAATCCCATAGCAGAGTAGAGAAAGGCGGCGGAAGAGCCTTGACTTGGCCGCACCTGGCGGCCGGCGGCGAGGTTTCGCGTCCCGGTGGCCCGCTGCGGCAACTCATCCCCGGCATGGTGACCGGCACCTCGGACGTGGATCCTGCACTGGTATTGACGGCCACCGTTGCCGGCGCTACCTATCAATATTCACTGCTCTGGTCAGTGCTGCTTTGCGTTCCCTTTCTGCTCTCGGTTTTCAGCGTCTCGGCCCGCATTGGCTATGAGACGCGCAAGGGGCTTGTGGATCTGTTGCGTGGCCATTACGGCCGGACTCTGGCAATCGGCTGCTCAGGCTTGATTGTGGCAATCAATATGGCCATGATCGTGGCTGATTTGATGGCCGTAACCGATGCCCTCTCGATCATCACCCAGTTGCCGCGAATGTTTTTTATCGCAGCGGTGGCGTTTCTTGTCTGGTACGTGCTGATCTTCCGCGATTACCGGAAGATTACGCACACGCTTGTTGTGCTCTCATTGCCGCTCTTCATCTATGTGGCTGCGGCATTGCTGGCGCATCCGGACTGGAAAATGGTGCTCAGCCACTCATTGTTTCCTCGCATTCCACACGGAGCCCGTTATGCGGAAACAGTGGTGGCCATCTTCGGTTCTCTGCTTACGCCCTATGTTTTAGTCTGGCAAACGAGTTCGCGCCGGGAACAGGCTTTGGCGGGCCAGTACTCGTCCGGGGGAACGGAACATCATGCCGGAACCGTAGTAACGACTGTGCTTTGCTACTCGATCATGGTGGCTGCCGGAACGGTGTTGCAGCTTCCGGCCGGCACTGCCCTGACCACGCGGATGGCTGCTTCCGCTCTGACGCCGGCGGTCGGCGTACTGGGAACAACGTTGTTTGCCCTGGGCATCATTGGCGCAGGCATGGTCGCACTGCCCGTGCTGGTGGCATCCATGTGTTACAGCGTGGCCGAAGCCATGGGCTGGCCGAGCGGCTTGAACGAAACTCCCTGGGAGGCCGTCCGCTTTTACGTAATGATCTCCGGGGCAATGTTTCTTGCCACGGCTCTTAACTTTTTCAAAATCAATCCTGTTTCCGCGCTCTACGCTTC
>JBLMYN010000249.1:0-15895 GCA_050258305.1 Actinomycetota bacterium | reverse complement strand
TTGATGAACAGCGCGCCTGTGCTCTTTGCGCCAAGAAGATCGCCCGCCATTCCCGCCAGTCCGGCGAGCCCGGGAGATTTGAGCATGCCGGGTAACGCAAGTTGACCCAGCGGTCCGGATGAGGAAGCGTCCGGCGGCATCAATTGCACCTTTGCCGGATACTTGCAGATCCTTGACGCAAGCAGAAGGGAGAAAAGAAGACCGGCGATCGCCCACAATGCAATCCTGATGCGTTTGGACCAGAGGTAGTCGAATGTATCGAGCCACTCATACCATTGCGAGTTAGGAACTGCCGTGTCGGGCGGCTTTTCAATCACCTTGTTTGTTGAACTCAGAGCCATTCCTGTACCACTCTTCCCGCCACGTCCAGCATGCTACCAAGAAGCCGCAACGTAGATTCGGTTTTGCCCCGCGAGATCCATATCACCTGCAGCTTAGGGAAATCCCCCTAGTCCGGCAAATCCACGGATATTCCACGTGTATATTCTCACGCATTTTATCGTACAGGGGATTGCCGGGTGATATACGGGGAAAGCCGCCAGAAGCTTCGCCCGCTGCCCCTGCCCGAGCCGCAGTACGCAAGCCAGATCAGAAGGTGCGATCGGTCGAGCAGGCATTTGCGGGAAGACATTCAACTGCCGGTCTTCCAACGCTGTAATAATTGAGTCCGGCAGTTTCCATTTCATGCGGCGAGTACATATTGCGCCCGTCGAGAATCACCGGATACGCAAGTAGAGACCTCAGGCGCTCCAGGTTGAGGCACCCAAACTCTTTCCAGTCGGTCAAAATCAACAGCGCGTCGGCGCCTTGAGCGGCTGCGTACGGATCGGGCGCGTATGTGACCGAATCAGGCAATACCGCCGCGGCGCGCTCCATTGCTGCCGGATCGAAGGCGACGATGCGGCATTCTTCTTCCAGCAGCTCGCGGACAACGGCAACGGCGGGGGACTCGCGAATATCATCTGTGCCGCCCTTGAACGCAAGACCGAGCACGCCCAGGCGTTTGCCCTTCAAAGTCCAGAGTGCTCTGCGGACCATCTTCACAAAGCGCGTGCGCTGCTGCAGGTTCACGCGCGCAACTTCATCCAGCAGGGCAAAATCGTATCCAAGTTCCCGGCCCACCGATTGAAATGCAGCCACGTCTTTGGGGAAACATGAGCCGCCGTAGCCAATGCCGGGACGAAGAAAGTCGCAACCGATACGCCGGTCACTGCCCATGCCGCGGCGCACCTCCTCGATATCTGCACCGGCCGTGTCACAGATATTTGCGACGGCATTAATGAAGGAGACTTTCATGGCCAGGAAGGCATTCGAAGCGTGCTTGATCAGCTCAGCGCTTTGCGGCGATGTTTCCAGATAGAGAGGGATGGCCTGATTGCGTTCCGGCCGCGGTACCGCGCTCGGCTGCCGGCTATAGCTGCCGTCCAGAAGCGGCGCGTAAAGCCCGCGCATGATATCCGCCGCGCGCCCGCTGCGGCTACCTACCACGACCCGGTCCGGATACAGGAAATCAGTAACGGCAGAACCTTCGCGGAGGAACTCAGGATTTGAGACCACATCGAATTCTCTGCAGTTGCGGGCATCGAGAAGCATGATCCTGCGAATCCATTCACTGGTATAAACAGGGACCGTGCTCTTTTCCACAATGATCTTGTACCCGCTCGCTGAACGCGCAATGGTCTTGACGACGGACTCCACATACGACAAATCCGCGGAGCCGTCGCTGGAGCACGGTGTGTTAACAGCAATGAAAATCACCGCCGAATTTCGGATTGCCTGTTCGACGGATGTGGTGAACCTGAGTTTGCGATTGCGGTGCCGGTCCAGGAGCTCAGGGAGATAATCCTCGTGGATGGGAATACCGCCCGCGGCGAGAAGGGCAATTTTTTCGGCGTCACTGTCGACGCATGTCACATCGTGATTGAGCTCCGCCAGACATGTTGCTGCAACCAGGCCAACATATCCGGAGCCGATGACGCAAATTTGCATGGGAGACCTTTTTTTGAGCATGCTCTTCTTGCAGGGGAATGGCCTGAGTATCACCGCTGTTATGTCACGCGTCAACATCTTGTCAGGAGTAAACAGGTGAGCGACTAAGGTAATTTACTGCAGGTTGTGGACGAAGGTAATCAGTTGGTGAAACCCTCTTTCGTCACTTTCGCTCACAAAACTGTTTGCGGCTCATGTATCCTTTACAGGAAACCATCCGGAGAGATGGTGAATTTCGTTCCCTCCTGGGGACGCTTGCGATCTGCGGGTGAGCAATTTTCAACGGAACCGTGAAGCGCTGGTTCCGTTCTGGATTTGCTCAAGAATTTTGCCGGAATGGCGTGTTGTTAGGGCATGACACTGCTGCACCGGCAGCACAGCCGGTCATTGCAAACGGCGGTAACGCCTGCCGCGCGAGGCGTAGATTTTCGGGAACCTGCTTTTCCCGGGCAAGGGGGGCCTGGTGTCAACACCGGAACTGGCAAGAGGGCATGAGCAATTTGCGGAGCTCGGCTATCTGGTTGAAAGCGCTACGCAAAAGAAGACACGCAGGCCAGGAAACAATCCCGGCATACTCTTCGCCACCACAGACGGTCTGGCTGTAATTGCCACAGGTCTCATCGCTTACAGGTTCCGTGAAGCCTTGTGCAGCTTTGCCGGAGTAAGCGCTTCCAGCATTGGTACTCTCCCTTATGCGCGTCTGCTGGTTTTTCTTGCCGTCTATGCCGGACTCACCATTATCTGCAATGCCGCCCACGATCTGTATTCCCAGGATTCGTCCCAGTCAGGCCACTTTTCCAAACTGATCAAAAGTTTTTTCCTTGCTTCCCTGATGGCAGGAATGGTCGTGTTTGTTTCCGGAGATGCGGGGATGCCTCGGCTGCTCTTCGCAAGCACAGCCGTGTTTGGCATGTTTGAGCTGGTAACTCTCCGATACCTGATCCATACGCATAATCTGAAGAAGGTTGACCGGGGTATTGGGAGCCGGCACGTCCTTATCGTGGGAAGCGGCAAAATCGGCCGCGCATTCCAACACTATCTGCAAACCCACGGCCAACTGGGGAAAAAGGTATGTGGCTTCGTCGATGACGATCCGTGTGACTCATCGCTTTGGCTCGGCACGTCGGCGGATTTGCCGCGTATCGTGCAGGAACAGTTCATTGACGAGATTTATTTCACCCAGGATGCGAGCCGGGAACTGATCATTGACATAGCATTGCAGGCGCGCGAGCAGAGGATCAGTGTGAAAGTAGTGCCTGATCTTTATGGCGGGCTGGCGCTGGGCGCCGGAGTGACCCGCATCGGCGATATTCCCGTCCTGGAGCTGAACCAGCAGCCAATTCCCGCGATCGGGCTCTTCTTCAAGCGCCTCATAGACCTGGTGGTCGCAGCGCTGCTGACAGTCATGTTTGCACCGGCTGTGGCGATCGCAGCGGTCCTCATCAAAATCACTTCTCCGGGACCTGTGCTTTACACGGCATGGCGCGTCGGCCGCAAGGGAAGAAAGTTCCGCTGTTACAAGTTCCGTACCATGGTGGCGGATGCGGATGCCAAGAAAGAAGACCTGCGCCATTTGAATGAGCGCAATGGGGCTACATTTAAGATCGAAAACGACCCTCGGATCACGCGCCTGGGACATTTTCTCCGGAAATTCAGCATTGATGAATTTCCGCAGATTGTCAACGTGATCAAGGGTGATATGAGCATGGTGGGGCCGCGGCCGCACCCACTCGACGACTACCATCAATACCGTCTGGAAGATCTGCGCAGGCTGGATGTTCTGCCCGGGATAACAGGCCTGTGGCAGGTAAGCGCGCGCCGCGATCCCTCATTCGAAAGAAATGTCCTGCTCGATCTCGAATACATCAATAACTGGAACCTGGCGCTGGACCTCAAGATCCTGGTAAAGACGGTGCAGGAAGTGCTTCGCGGTTCAGGAAGATAACGGCTCCGCCGCCGTTCGGCCGCGGCGTAAACCCTGAAAAACCACGGTTCCCAGCACAAGAATTGTCAGCAGGCAGATCAATCCTAACGAGATGGCGCAATAAACGCACCACACCCCAAGTACACTCTCTTCAATGTGAGCCAGGTACAGAGAGAACGCTACTGCAGGCAGCGCGGCAACGAGCATCAACCGATACTGCCGTCTGAATGCTAAAAATGCCAGGAGAAGATAGCCCGCAATCCCAATGTCCGCCACCGGGATGCCGCCCATCACCGCATAGGGACTATGGTTCACAACGCCACAATCCCATCTTTCGTTGATGCTGCAAGGCGACGCGCCGGTGCGGTAATGTTCCCGCAATGCGAATCCGGAGTCGGTAGCGCCGATCAGCGCCAGCAAAAGCAGAAGGTATCTCATATTGCTCCCGTGTTGTTGGAGGTGTTTTGAGTATTTTAGACGATTGCCGGATCACGAATCGAACCCTGCAAGGCCATTCCAGCGGCCCGTGCCGTGCGATGTTTCCGGTCCGCAAGCTATTACTGGTCGATTGGCGGCCTCCGCTTGTGCCATTCCGTCTCCCTTTCATACCCATACGCCAGTGACATGATCACGCCTTCGCTCCCGGGCGCACCAATGATCTGCAGTCCAATGGGCAGTCCTGAAGCAGAAAAGCCGCAGGGGATCGAGATGGCCGGCAACCCATACACGTTCCACGGCCTTGTGTTACGGAGCATGACAAGCTCGCGGTTGCGCAGTTGTTCTGGCCGCTGCTGCAATTCCGCAAAGCTTGGCGGCAATACCGGCGAGGTTGGGGTAAGCACGAGATCGACCTGTTCAAAGATGTGCAGGATTTCGCGACGCTGGTGCAGGAGCTCACGATATTTTTCAATGTAGCCGGCGGCCGTGACATCAGAACCAGAGCGGATGCGGCGCAGCGTCTCCGGATCGTATTCCTTCTCGTGAGCCGGAATGTACCTCTGGTGGTAAACCCACGGCTCACAGCGCACGACCGTGCGATCGGAATCCGTTGCAATGCTGATTTCCTTCAAGCCGGCGGTCATACGGCTCAGCATGGCAACGGCCGCGTCCACGGCGCCGGCTATTTCCGAGTCTGTTTCCTCCCAGAATTCGCGCGGAGTTGCCAGCCGTAACCCGGACACTGGCTCGGCAAGAGCAGAAGGGTAGTAGACCGGCGGGAATTTCTGGCAGTAGACGTCATGCATGTCATAGTGAGCGATTGCCTGCAGCATTAGTGCGGCATCGGAAACCGTGCGCGTGATCGGCCCTGCATGGTCCAGTGTCCATGAAAGTGGAATGATGCCGCGTGTGCTGACGAGCCCGTAACTTGGCTTTAATCCAACCACGCCGCAGCAGGCCGAAGGCAGCCGTATGGACCCCGCGGTATCCGTGCCAATTGCGCCGTAGCAGAGGCCGGCAGCAACCGCGGCGGCGGAACCGGAAGAAGATCCTCCGGTGATGTACCCGGTATTCCAGGGATTGCGGGCAGCGCCGTAATGGCCAATCACGCCGCTTCCCCCGTATGCGAATTCATGAAGGTTGAGCTTGCCCAGCAGGACAGCGCCCGCAAGCCGAAGCCGTCGCACGACTTCGGCATCTTCGGAAGGAATGTAATGATGAAGAACCGCGCTCCCTGCCGTGGTGCGGACGCCCGCTGTTTCCGCGAGATCTTTCACCGCAATGGGTATCCCGTGCAGCGGGCCCTTCCACTCACCGCGGGCAATCTCCGCTTCCGCCTGCCGCGCCTCTGCAAGCGCCGACTCCGCCAGAACGGTAATGTAGGCTTTCAACCTGGAGTCCAGCTTTTCAATCCGGGAAAGACATGCTTCGGTCAGATCCACGGGAGAAAGTTCCCGGGTTTGTACGGCCTGGCTGGCCTGGCTGAGATCCAGAAAAGCGAGATGCTGACTTGCGGATGAAGGCATGGCAAGTCGAGAATATCACTGCAGGCGGCCGCATACAGCGTAGTTTTGAAAACCCGGAGCCTTGTGAGGCCCGGGGCGTGATGCGGCTGCATGTCATTTTGGGGACGACCGGAGGGCTCTTGGGGACCGCGACGACTGTTACACAGAGGCACAAACGCAGGACTGGTGTTCGCTACACCATGATGACGATCGCCCTAGTGATCCTGCTTGCAGCCACAATGTTTTACTTTCGACCAGGAATTTTTGTCGAACAGGTGCAGCGCTTTCGGGAATGGAGAATGGGTTTACGGCATGAGTGGGTCCTCCTGGACGGGCAGAAGATCCATTATGTTGTTGGCGGTCAAGGCAAGCCTCTGGTGCTGGTTCATGGTCTTGGCGGCAGAAGTGAAGACTGGCTTCCACTCATACCCGGGTTCATACGCAATGGCTACAAAGTCTATGCGCTTGATCTCCTTGGCTATGGGCGGTCGGCGCGGCCGGACGTGGATTATTCCATCTCTCTGGAAGAGCAGATCGTGAAGGAATTTCTGGACAGCCAGGGCCTGCAGCAGCCTGACGTGGCAGGGTGGTCCATGGGCGGATGGATCAGCCTCAAGTTTGCAGCCGACAACCCTGGCCGGGTCCACGATCTTGTTCTCCTCGACAGTGCGGGTCTCAGGTTTGACGCTGTGAATGCGTCATTTCTGCGTCCGAAAACCGAAGCCGGTCTGGCAAAAATGATGCAGGTACTCACGCCCCATCCGCCGCACATTCCAGGCTTTTATGCGCGGGATTTATTGCGCGGATTTGCCCGTGAGGACTGGATCATGGCTCGCGCGTTGAAATCAATGTACACAGGCAAGGACCTGATGGACGGCAGGATGAGTACGGTAAAAATGCCGGTGCTGCTGATTTGGGGCAGCCAGGACGTACTGACACCGCGTTCAATTGGTGAAGAGATGCATCAGGCCATGCCGCAGTCGGTTTTGAAGATCGTTGATGGATGCGGGCATCTCGCGCCAGTCGAGTGCAGCGGTGAAGTCGGCCCATCAATCATCAATTTCCTTGATGCACAAGCGGCGGCCGGCAGCCAACCTCCCGCTTTTACAGGATCACGCTGAGGCGCCTTGTTCCAACTTCGTTTCAGGCCCTATTGCCCGCGAAACGAAACGGTAGAACCCGCAATGCAAATCACTGGGGAGACGGATACTGATAGTGTTCTCCTGAAAACAGGATGGCGACACGTACCGGTTCCGGGGACTGCTTGATTCCGGGAACGGTCACGGCGAACCTTTTCGTCCGACCCGCTGCCAGATCGCCGATGTTTACCCGGGCCCGTCCGAGGTCCCAGTCTGGAGACCAGCCCACCAGATGCATGCCGGACCGGGACCATTTCTGCCTGATTGCTTCAGGGTAGGGGCGAACTGCAAACGTCAGCGTCAGGTTCGTGACGCTAAACTGGTTCGGATTTCCGATCTCACCGCTTAAAACCAACCCGTTCTGGGTATATTCGAGGCTGGTGAACTGAAGGGAATAGCCATCGTGAAAGAACTGTATTGTGTTGACCACCGGCGCCACATAATCGTCACTGTCATAGTCGTAATGAACGAAGCGGCCAAACAGAATGTCATCCCTTGTATTGCGTAGAGCCTGCGATTGGCGCCACATGAAAGCCGCGAGGACGATTAAACACACCACCAGCAGGCCGGCTGTGATGGCGAAAGCCGTGGAGAGCTTCCTGATCTGGTTCTGGATTGCCTGGATCTCTTGTACCTCGAGCGGCGGCGTCGCAAATCCCTGCTGCATTCTGAACTCCTGGTTATGAACTCCCTCCATCCTTACTACCCGGAGACAGCTGAATCTTCAAGGTCCAGGGTTTCGCCCCCGCCGCGAGTCCTGAATTCCTTAAGAATAACCCTCTCTGAAGTAGCTCTCTAGTAGCTCACAAGGTGCGTTATCGAGATTATAAATATTTAGTGTTTGGATTTTGGCAAACGACTCCCCTGGGAGGTTTTCCTGTAAAAAAAAGCAAGAGCCCCTATGACGGGGCTCCTGCGTCAGCTATGCACGTTAATAGTCGATGCCCCTGACCAGCGGCCTTGTGGAGGTCGCAGCAGGGTTAAGCTGCACCAGATCCGGACGCATCATTTCGTTGTCTTCATGGTCAATGATGTGGCAGTGCCAGACATATCCGTGCTGCAAATCACTACCGGGATCGAATGGGAAGAACAGTGTGTTGAGATTAGGCGTGGTTTGCACCGGAAGATCCGTAGGCGCCCAGCGTACGGCGATGCGCGTTACCATGCCGGGAGGAACAATGATCGTGTCCTTCCAGCCGGTTTCATTTGCGGCCGGTGGGAGTGCCGCGCCCTGGAGCCACCGGGTTATGTCAGGATTTCCTCCGAACTTGCCGCCCGAGGCGGTGGAAGGATTGTAATTCAGCGGCGGACCGTACCCGGGGCAATACAGGCCGGCCGTACAGCCAGCAGGCAGGGGCACCGGACCGGCGCCAAACGCGGCAGCGTATGCCTGATTGTACTTGTTGACATTGAAGTTCTGGCGATTCATGAGTTGGAATTGAACGAGGTGCAGGTGAATCGGGTGGGAGTCCGCAGTCAGGTTAATGATCTCCCAGATCTCGGTATCCCCCTCCCGAGGAAGCTCAGAGTAGAAGGTGGTGCTGGCGCCAACCGTAATGGGCGTGAAATCTGGCCGATTGCTTCCGACCCATTTTGTGTTGTTGACCAGGATCTCCAGCGGCCCCCCAGGATACGCGGTGAGAACTCCGGTGACTGGGTCGATGACCGTTGAAGCCGCAGCCAACACCTCGTTGAGCGTGAGCTCCCGGGTTTTCTGGACGTTCTGGGTGGGGCCGGCTGCTGTGACAATTGCGGGGCCACCAGGAGTTCCCGGAAGGCGTTTTATCCGCTGGTCGACAGGCGTAGCCTGGCGAATGGTGGCGCCGGCGACCGCTGGATCAAAGCTGCTGTCTACGGCCGGCGCGACGCCAACTCTGAACTGAATAATGCGTCCCAGCGTGCTGCCCTGGGGTGGGGCACCTTTCGGATAAGGGGTACGTCCCGTGTTCTTGATGATCAGGTTGGCGTTCGGGAAGCCGCCAAAGTCGATGATGACCTCGTAGCGCTCACCCGGCATCATGATCAGCTTTTGCCCGAGTGCCGGGTCAATCTTGACCGGGGCATCGAGATACCCACCATCGGTGCCGATTATCCACATTGCAGGGCCAGGGGCGCCCGTAGCCTGGTTGATGAGGGACATTTCATAGGTGCGGGCATTGGAGCCGTTCAGGAAAAGAAAGCGGTAACGCCTGGCTTCCACGGTCAGAAATGGCCATACCTTTCCATTTACCACGATGGTGGTGCCGACGAATTCAGGAACCCAATAAGGATGTTCAGGATTCGGTGTCCAGAGGATTCCACCGGCACTGTCGGCTGGCAGGAAGAGCTGACCGTTGGTGTCGAACGTGCGGTCCTGGATCACCAGCGGCACTACCTCCGGCAGCGACTGAAGGTTTGCAGGCAGGTGGAGCGCGGGATCCTGAATGAAATATGCGCCCGCCAGTCCGGCAAAAACATTCAGCCGGGTGGCGCCGAGTACATGATCATGGAACCAGATCGGGGCTGCTTCCTGCGTGTTGGGGTATTTGTAGATGGCTGCGTTGTCGGGTGCGCCTGCAAAGGAGTAATAGCCATGGCCTTTGTGGACGCCATCACTCGTGAACCATGCATCAGGACCGCCATCAATTTCCGGTGGTACTTCGCCTCCGTGCAGGTGCACTACGCCGGGAACCGGTCCTGCATAATTTTGTGCACAAGCGCTTCCGAATGCAGGTAATCCTCCGGTCATGGCGCACGCATTGGCTTCGTTGTTGAGAGGATCGGCCCAATGCAGCGTCTGGTCTGTCGAAAACTTGTACGCGAGCACGCCTGTCGTCGCCGTATCTCCCAGATCATTGATCCACGTGATCGTCGAAGGCGGTTGTGCGCTTGCAGTGGTGCTGCGCGTATTCACAATGACGGGGCCAATGTAGGTTTCCTGCGTTGCGGCCGGGCACCCGGTCCACGGAACAGCCGCAGTTTCCGGTATGTAGCCCCAGACGCGAGTTGTGCCTGTTGCGCCCGCCGCCAGCGGTGTGCCGGGTGGCAGAACACTGGCATCAAACTCGCACATGTGGATGCTCAACGCCCCGTTGCCAAAAATTGTGTCGATGGCCTTGAGGTAGGGAGGATTCGGCGCCGGCAGGTTGGAGAACGGGGAAACGCTGAGGATGGGAAGAGGCTGGACAAACTGCGGGATGGAACTTCCAGCCAGAGGAGTCTGGTTTTGCTGGCCGATCAGCGCAAAATTGGGCGCCAGACACAAGGCCAGCAGAGTAAACGCACTTCGAAACAAGTGCGAATTGCGACTCAGTTTCTGCATGGGATACATCTCCTTGATCAAAAAGCGAAGCAGCCAGGCGGCGCTGGGGGATAGCGGAAGTTACTAAGCTGCGGAAGACTGGATTTCGTCCGCGTGCGGAGGTACACACCTGCGGAGCTCTTGTCTGGTGCACAAATGAAGTGCGCGCAAGGCATGGCCGACCAGTTCTCGGTCACCGAACCGCTACCTGCATTCGGCCAGCAGTTACCTGTTTACCTGGGGGCGCTTGCAAGACTGGTGCGCAACCATCTGACGGATAGCAAACATTCTCTACCACCGATAGATTGATTCGCCATTCCTGAAGTCAAGCTCTTAGAAGATTTACAGTAGGATCACTTGACTGCCTGTGACCGAAATCACGTCAACATGTGATCACAGGCCTTATGATAAGAAATCTTTTATCTTTGTTGTAGAGCTGGGATCTTCGCCCATTTCAATACAGCCCAGAGGTCTATTCATCCTCTTTCCGGGGATTTTTGCGGTAGCGAAGAATCTCTTCAAGGCGCTGAGAGAGCGTTTTTTCACGGCCTTCCTGAGTTGGATGATAGTAACGCCGTCCGCGCAGGTTGTCCGGCAGGCACTCCATGTCGGCCACTCTAGATTCAAGATCGTGCGCATACTGGTACCCCTTGCCATAGCCGATCTGCTTCATGAGTTTGGTCACGGCATTGCGGATATGCAAGGGTACGGGCTCCGCGGCGGTTTTTTCCACGTCTTCCAGAACGGCGCCATAGGCGGTATAGAGCGCGTTCGATTTAGGCGCGAGCGCCAGATAAGCTACCGCCTGGGCCAGAGCCAGCGCGCCTTCAGGCAAACCGAGAAAATCAATGGCTTCTTTGGCTGACAGGCAGAGACTCAGCGCTTCCGGCGCCGCCAGGCCGATGTCTTCCGATGCCATCCGTACCACCCTGCGTGCGATATAAAGCGGATCTTCGCCTGATTCGAGCATCCGGCCCAGCCAGTAGAGTGAAGCGTCCACGTCACTGTTGCGAACGGATTTGTGCAATGCCGAGATCAGGTTGTAATGCTCTTCACCGGACTTGTCATAGAGCAGAACGCGCTTCTGCAGCGTATCGTGGATGATCTGCTCCGTGATTTCGCCGTCGGCGCCGGCAGTTCCAGCGGCGACTTCAAGAATGTTGTAGGCGACGCGGGCGTCACCGCTGGAATAGGCGGCGATCTGCTGCAGAACATCACCACTTGCGCGCAGGTGCAGGTTGCCCAGGCCGCGCTCATTGTCGGCGAGCGCGCGGCGGAGCAGCGTAACAATCTGCTCCTCAGTGAGTTGCTTGAGAATGTAAACGCGGGTGCGCGAGAGCAGGGCTCCGTTGATCTCAAACGACGGGTTCTCCGTGGTTGCTCCGATCAGACGTATGTTGCCGCGCTCGACGTGGGGAAGAAAAGCGTCCTGTTGCGCGCGATTGAAGCGGTGGATCTCGTCCACGAAGAGAATGGTCCGCGTGCCGTAGGCGCGGGCTTTCTCCGCATCGGCCATCACCTGCTTGATCTCCTTGATCCCGGAGAGAACGGCGGAGAACTCAATGAACTCTGCTTTGGTCATGTGGGCGATGATCTGCGCCAGCGTGGTTTTGCCGGAGCCCGGCGGGCCCCAGAAGATCAGCGAGCCGGGATCGTCGCGCTCAATCTGCAGGCGCAGCGGTTTGCCCGGGCCAAGAATGTGCTCCTGGCCGATAAACTCGTCGAGCGTGCGGGGACGCATGCGGTCGGCGAGTGGGCGGGCGCCTTTGCTTTGCGGAGAATCCGGTAATGGAGCAAACAAACTCATGGCTCAAGAAAACCTTACCACTGATGACACCGATCTCACCGATTTTTGAGGTGCAGCTTCGGTGTCACCCGGCCTCACGTGAACCTCACTCTCATCTTCGATCTGTGTCATCCGTGTTTATCTGCGGTGAGCTTTTTGCCGCGCTGCTTCATACAAGACAATCGAGGCCGCGATGCCCGCATTCAGCGATTCCACCCGCGGAGAATGGGGAATCGTGATCAGGTCGTCGGCTGCAGAGAGAATTTCCGCGGGCACGCCCGCGCCTTCATTGCCGATCACGATCATGCATGGACCTGAGAAATCCGCTTCCGGCAGCGGTACGCCTTTATGCGACGAAGTAGCCAGCACCCGCACACCTTGCTGCTTCAGAGTGTGAATGCTGTCCGCCAGTTTTACTGAGATAAGCGGTTCCCTGAACAACGACCCGGCGCTGGCGCGCGCCACCTTTGGGTTGAAGTGGCTGACGGTCTTTTCGCCCACTAAAACCGCCCGCGCAGAAAATGCCTCTGCCGAGCGGATGATCGTCCCCAGATTGCCCGGATCCTGAAGGCCGGCAACACCCACCAGGAGGAGGTCGCCCGCCACTTGCTCCATTACGTCTTCCAATCTGGCCGGCTTCAGCTTCACCAGGGCGGCCACACCCTGCGGTGTTTCCGTGCTTACAGCGCTTGCGAAGACCTCATCAGGGAGCAACAGGGCTTCTGTGTGGGCTGAGATCTGAGGCAGAAGGCGGGTAGCGTGGCCGCGGCCGCTTTCGCTAAAGATGATCGCCTGAAAGCGCAGGCCGCTGCGCACAGCCTCTTCAATGATCCGAACGCCCTCAACAGCAAGCGAGCCGCTGGAAGTGGGTTCGCCATGAGTAAAGGCCCTGCGCAACTCTTTCACCAGCGAGTTTTGTCTGCTGGTCACCGGCCGCAGCCGGCTTTCGGATTCACTGGATACAGTCATTGCCTTCCATGATAGTCGCGGGGGCCGTTAGGATTTTTTTTTCAACTGGTTTATTCTTAATGGTTTGTCTCAGAAAAATCACTCATTGATTGGCACCTACAGGAGTAGCTTTGACGCCGGAAATCATCAAGATCAACCCTGAAAGCCCGGACCCGCGCATGGTGTCCTACGTGGCTGAACAGATCAAAAAAGGCCAGGTGGCGGGCATGCCTACAGACACATTCTACGGCCTGGCCGCCGACCCGCTGAACCTTCGCGCGGTTGACCTGATTTACGACGTGAAATCGCGCAGCCGCCACAAGCCGCTTTCTCTGCTGATTGAGAGCGTGGAGCAGGCGGAATATCTGGCGCGTCCGCTGCCCGATGTCTTTTACGACATTACCCGGAAGTTCTGGCCTGGGCCGCTGACGATCATCGTCAAGGCATCGTCTCGCCTGCCTCTGAAAGTCACGGCAAATACAGGCAATGTGGCGCTGCGTGTTCCGGCATCGCGTATTCCCGTCGAGATTATCCGCGCGGCGGGCGTACCAATTACGGCGACTTCGGCCAACATCAGCGGCGCCAGCGAGTGCACCACGGCAGACGGGGTCCGGCAACAGCTCGGCACCAAAATAGGACTGATTGTGGATGGCGGCACCAGCCCGCGCGAAGTGGCGTCTACAATTCTGGATATGAGCGTGCCGGGCAAGGTGACCGTGCTGCGGCACGGAGCAATCCCTGAGAATGAGCTGTCTGAATTTCTGAGCTGATTGATGGCCGCAAAATCCCGCAAAACGTGGCTGCTGTGGCTGCTGCTTGCGATTCTCTGCTATGTGGCGGCGGTATACCGCGGTATTCTGACGCAGTCCAGGATGGATGAAGCGCGGCCGGCGGACGCAATCGTCGTATTTGGCGCGGCTGAGTATGTTGGGCATCCTTCGCCCGTCTACAAGGCCAGGCTTGACCATGCAGCGCAGCTCTACCGCCGCCGGCTGGCCGGCATTGTGATTACCACAGGCGGACCAGGGGACGCGAAATTCAATGAAGGCATTGTCGGTCGCGAATATCTGAAGAGTCTTGGCATTCCGGACAGCCAGCTGATCGCGGAAACGCAGAGCTCTGATACCGCGCAGTCAGCGCGACGTGTTGCGAACATTATGCGGGCCAACGGACTGAAGACCTGTGTGGCCGTCAGCGACTCGTACCATATCTTCAGAATCAAAAAAATGCTGGGGCGTGAGGGTGTGATTGTTTACGGCTCGCCACGCCCAAACTCCACTCCGCCAACATTCTGGAAACGGCAGGAATATGCGTTTCACGAGATCGGCAGTTATACCGTCTGGTTATTACATTTGAGTTAGGCGGAAGGATTGCGGGACCCGGCGGGCGTGTGTCGGCATCATGCTCGCAGTTCTGAATGCCGGGGTATTTCCCGGAGACTGTTTTTCCTGACTATTTTTTCTGCCGCAGCCCGAACCAGTTTCCCTCATTGTCGGCAAAAATCGCGAATGGCCCCCACGGCATGTCTTTGGGCGGCTGCGTAAAAACGACCCCACGCGATGAAAGTTCGCCGAATTTTGAGTGAATATCCTCGCACTCGAATACGACAGACGGTTTGCGTTGCGCCCAGTCCTGCATCATGGACCTTGGATACAACACCAGGCAGGTGCCCGAATCCTCATCACGCAATTCCACCCAGCTTATGTCCAGTCCCACCGGATGGCTGCGGAGCACGGTAAGGCCCACTTGCTCTGTCCAGAACCTAAGTGCCTCTTTCTGGTTTTCCACATAGACTGCGACGGTAGCAATTTTCAATGTCATGCTTCACCGCCAACAAAGGATTGTGCAGAATTTGATTTCGTCATGCGAAAAAGCGCTGTCTTCCGAATTTCTTGTCAGCAGGTTGTGGCAACTTGGCATACGTAATTCGTCCGTTAAATGACTAACAGCATGATTCCGACGGCTGCTGCTGTGCTCAAAAGATTCACAACGTCATTCGTGAGAAGGCCGCGTTGTTCCAGCAACGCGCCCATCAGGCTGTCCACAAGCGATCCGAGAACTCCCGCGGCAATGAGCGGGAGGACAAAACTGCCATGCACCAGCTTGAGCGCCGCCGCAGCGCACGCAATAACGGCGGCCGCAGCTACTGCAGCGGCTGTACCTTTGATGCTCACGCCGCCGTCCACGCCGGGCTCCACCGGCTTCCACGACGTCAGCAGCACCGTTCGTCCGGGAAACGCCATACCAATCTCGCTGGAAGAAGTGTCCGCAGCCGCCTCCGCCAAAGCGGCGATCCCCAGCAGGGCCCAGTTCTGAGGCGCTAAGGCAACAATCAGCCCCGCGAGGCCCAGATTCGCCATGACCTGAGCCGCCGAGCGTCCATCGGAAGCTTCCGCCGTGCGCAACGCCCGCTTACGCGATCTGCCGGCATGCGTCGCCGCAAACGTGAGAGCGAAAACCAGCAGAAGCAGCCAGAACAGGCGCAGATCCTGCGCGGCCAGGACAAACGCTATGGCCGAGCCTGCCAGCGCTCCGCTCCCGTTCACCCCGTGGGCCAGCCACGCGACTACGGCAAATGCCGCCGTGATTCCGCAAGCCAGCAACAGGCGCCTCTTCTGCGCCACCGGCCCGCCGGCGTGACGCAGCAAGGCAAAGCACGCGATGGCAGTTCCGGAGAGTAGAGCTGCCAGATCAGCGCTCGATTTGTGCAGGCGACGCAAGTTGTCTTCCGTGCTCCAGTCTGCCGCGACGTCTGGCGGCATGCATGCGAGTGTAGAGCATCCTATTTAAGTAAGCCCTGGTTTCTCAAGAGGAGTGTCTCATGCCCGCATCCGTGTGGTCCGGTTATCTCACGTTCGGTCTCATTTCCATGCCCGTCCGCCTCTT
>JBLMYN010000248.1:0-10856 GCA_050258305.1 Actinomycetota bacterium | reverse complement strand
TTTCATGTTCAGAACTGAGAGGCCGCGACCAAGCGGCCTTTCAACTTCTGGAGGAACGATTCAGAACCGGCGGCCATAGGCTCGCAACCAGGAGCATGGTTTCATGATCCACAAAGTCTTTCCTGTCGGCCCGCTGCAGTGCAACTGCTCCGTCATCGGCGACGAGCAGACGCACGAAGCCATGGTGATTGATCCCGGCGACCAGATTGAGGATATCCTGCAGATTCTGGAGTCGGAGCATCTCACGCTCAAGCAGATTGTGATCACGCATGCGCACATCGACCACGTGGGCGGAGCCATGAAGCTGAAAGCGGCCACGGGCGCGCCCATCCTGATGAACCAGAAAGATGAAGCGCTGCTGAAGATGCTGGACCTTCAGGCGGCGTGGATCGGGATGAAGCCGGCGGGAACTGTGAAGATTGATGAGCCGGTTGCAGAAGGCCGCGTGCTGCAAGTGGGCGGGGTGTCATCAACGGTGATTCACACGCCCGGTCACACGGAAGGCAGCATCTGCCTCCTTTTCCCGGAGCAGAAAATGCTGATTGCGGGAGATACCCTGTTTGCGGGAAGCATTGGGAGGACGGATCTGCCCGGCGGCTCGTATGAAAAGATCATGCGTTCCCTGCACAACCAGGTGATGCAGTTGCCGGACGACACCCAGGTGGTGCCGGGGCACGGACCGCTGACCACCATTGGCGAAGAACGCGAGACGAATCCGTTTCTGCAGAAGTGACGCGATCCGATCCGGGCAGGAAACTATGAATTCGCGGGGACAGCGCCGGCGGCGGACGCCGCAGCTTCAGCCTGCTCCTCTTTATATCCCGGACGGCCGAAGATGTGACGCAGTTTGAGGCGCCAGGTTGGCGCTTTAACGACGTCGTTCCAGATATCGACCCATTCATGGAAAGCGATGCGAATGGGGTTATAGCTGTTGATGTTTTTTGTCAGGCCGTAAACCACCCTGGCGCGCTCGGGCTCAAAGGTGCCGAACAGCCGGTCCCACACGATGAGAATGCCGGCGTGATTGCGGTCAAGGTATTCGTGATTCGATCCGTGATGAACGCGATGGTGTGACGGGGTGTTCATCACCCATTCCAGCGGGCCCATGCGGCGGACCAGTTCCGTATGGATCCAGAACTGGTAGAGCAGGCTGATGGCCTGCATGGTCATTACCATGAGGGGCGGAAAACCAACCAGGGGCATCCACAGCCAGAAGACCCAGGACATGACGGTGCCTGTCCAGGTCTGGCGAAGCGCGGTGCCGAGGTTGTAGCGCTGCGACGAATGATGGACAACGTGGGAAGCCCAGAACAGCCGGCACTCGTGGCTGGTGCGGTGGAACCAGTAATAGCTGAAATCGTCGGCGAAGAAGACTAAGATCCACGACCACCAGTGCCAACCGATGTTGAAGATCCTGAATTTGTAGATAAAGACGAAGATGCCCAGCACCATGGCCTTGGCGCCCAATCCAACGATGACATTGCCGGTTCCCATGGTGAGCGAGGCCGCAGTGTCCTTGAGCTGGTACAGATCGCGGCGCATCACCGCGTCGGCGACGACCTCGAGCACCACCAGGAGGATGAAACCCGGTATGGCGAGATGGATCAGATCAGGAATCTGGGGCATGTGAACATAAGTGTAGCGCAAAAGACCAAAAAACCTTACCGCTGATTACGCTGATTGCCGCCGATCAAAAGAACCAAGGTTCAGGGCGGCCAGCCTCCATCAGGGGTATGATTTTTGCTGTCGAGTGGCGAGGTTCGTCTGCAGCAATTAGAATTTCTGCGCAGCAAATATCAAGAAAAGGAGCAATCATGGCAGGCGTTAAGCTCATCGTGATGTATCCGCGTCCCAAGGACGTTGACGCTTTTGAGAAGCTGTACCAGACCGAACACGTGCCCATGGCCGTGGCAAAACTTCCAGGCAAAACCAAGCTTGTAGCGACAAAGGTAATTGCGTCGCCGCAGGGTACACCACAGTATTACCGCATTGCTGAAGTTCACTTCCCTTCCATGGAAGCATTGCAGGCCTGCGCCGCATCGCCCGGTGGCAAAGAGACGCTGGGCCACGCTGCAACTATCTCTTCCGGCGGGCCGCCGGTGATGCTGATCGCCGAAGAAGAATCGTTCACGTTCTAAAACCAAGCCGCGAATTGCGCGAATGAACACGAATCGTCACAATTCATTCGCGTGTTTTCGCGTTGGTTCGCGGCTAAAAATGCTGCGTTCCAGGGTGGAGCTATGAAAGCCATTCAAGTACAAAAGACAGGTGGTCCGGAAGTTTTAACGCTAGTTGATCTTCCCGTTCCCGCGCCCAAACCGAACGAGGCCATCGTCAAGATAGCGGCCAGCGGCGTGAACTTTATTGACGTTTACTTTCGCGAAGGCCGTTACCCGGCGCAACTGCCGTTTGTCGACGGCCAGGAAGGCGCAGGGACAGTCACCGAAGTCGGCAGCGAAGTGAAGTCGCTCAAAGCCGGAGATCGCGTGGCTTACAGCAACGTGCTCGGCAGCTACGCTGAATATGCGGCTGTGCCGGCAGAGAAGCTGGTCAAAGTGCCTGACGGGTTGAGCGATGAACAGGCTGCAGCGGCCATGCTCCAGGGCATGACGGCGCATTATCTGGTCAACTCGACCTATCCTCTCAAAAAAGGCGAGACCGCACTGATTCACGCTGCTGCCGGAGGCGTGGGCTTGCTGCTGGTGCAGATGGCGAAAAATATTGGCGCTCGTGTGATCGGAACAGCCGGATCGGAAGAAAAAGCCAGACTCGCGAAAGATGCGGGCGCCGATGAAGTGATCATTTACACCAAACAGGACTTTGAAGCTGAAACCAAACGCCTGACCGACAGCAAGGGCGTACACGTAATCTATGACGGCGTGGGCAAGTCAACCTTCGACCAGGACCTGAACCTGCTTCGCCCCCGCGGGTATCTGGTTCTGTTTGGCGGATCCAGCGGTGCTGTACCGCCGTTCGACCCTATCAGGCTGTCGCAGAAAGGATCGCTGTTCCTCACGCGGCCCAGCCTGATGCACTACGTCTCCACACGGGAGGAACTGGAAAAGCGCGCCGGCGATGTGCTGGGATGGATCGTCGCCGGAAAGCTGAAGCTGCGCATTGCCCACAAATACAAGCTACAGGACGCACAGCAGGCGCACCGCGATTTGGAAGGCAGGAAGACGACAGGAAAGCTGCTTCTCATTCCGTGATGTTGCGGCGAGGCCGGCTTGCGCGCCCAGCCGATTGCTTCAGGAGCTGATCCATTTGCGCCAAGGCATCGCATACCGGCGGTTGGGAGCGAAGCGACACTAAGCAATGAAGGAGCCACGCACTCATGTCCACTCTGGGTTTTATTGAATACGAAAAAGCCAGTCCTGAAGTACGCGCCGTCTATGACGACATTATGGCCACGCGCAAGACTGACAAAGTCACGAATTTCTGGAAAGCCCTCGCGCACGATCCCGTACGGTTGAAGCGCACCTGGGAAGACACCAAAACCATCATGGCTGCGGGAGCTCTAGATCCGATGGTGAAAGAGCTCATTTATGTAGCGGTGAGCATCACCAACCAGTGTGACTATTGCATCGCCGCGCATACGGTCTCAGCTCGCAAAAAGGGTATGACGGAAGCCATTTTCAACGAGATGCTCGCCGTGACCGGGCTGGCCAATGAAAACAATCGCCTGGTTGCCGGCCTGCAGGTGGAGATTGACGAACCGTTCAAAGCAGTGGGCTGACGCTCTGGCAAGAAATAACGGCGCACTCACTTTCCGGGTGCGCCGCGTTTCATGATTGTTGTCGCTTTCTGTTAGTCGCCGCTTGGTTGAGCCTCGGCAGGATGCATTACCAGGAACGTGCTGCCGCCATTCGACCAGATCAGCAGGAGCGCGCTCTTTCCCTGCGCAATATTGCCGAGATCGTGCTGAACATCAGAGGCGCTGCTGACCGGCTGGCGGTCAACCTGCTGAATCACGTCGCCGCGTGCAAGTCCTGCATTGTCCGCCGGGCTGCCCGGAATCACATTCGTGATCACAGCGCCTTTGACGTTGCTCGGGACCTGCAACTGGCTGCGCAGATCGGGCGTAATGTCCTGCAGTCCGATTCCCCAGCGCGCCTTGCCGTGCGAAGTTCCCGCACTGGCGTACTCGTTCGGTTTCGCATTCATGGCCTCAAGCGTCACAGGAATGCTCTCCTGCTTGCCGTTGCGGCTGACTCCCAATGTGACCTTGTCTCCCGGTGCTGCTTCGCTTACCAGTGCCTGAAGCTGTCCGGAAGTCTCAACTTCCTTGCCGTTGTATCTGGTAATGACGTCGCCAACCTTCAAGCCGGCCTTTGCGCCCGCTGAATCGGGCTCGACCTGGCTGATGACTGCTCCGTTCGCCTGTGTCATGTGGAAGAAGCTTGCGTTCTCAGGCGTAACGTTCGTGATGCTCACGCCGATGCGAGCGTGCTCCACCTTCCCGTCCTTGATCAGCTTGTTGATGATCGGTTGTGCAAGTTGCGACGGAATGGCAAATCCCATGCCGGAAAAGGTACCGGATGGCGAAATCAGGAAGGTATTGATGCCAACGACTTGCCCGTGCGCGTTCACCAGCGGACCGCCCGAGTTTCCGGGATTGATTGCCGCATCCGTCTGGATGAACTCACCCGGCTTGCGCGGGTCGTCTCGATCAGGATTGGGGCGGTTCAGGGCGCTGACAATACCGCGCGTCACAGAAAACCGGAACCCGTACGGATTGCCGAATGCCAGCACAGACTGCCCCGGTTTCAACATGCTGGAGTCGCCCCAGGGAACGCTGTTCAGATTGCTCGCGCTGATCTTAATGACTGCCAGATCGGTCAGCGGGTCGGCGCCGATCAGCTTTGCCGGAAACACTCGGCGGTCATTGAGCGTCACGCGAATGTCCGTCTCGCCCTCGATCACGTGGTTGTTGGTTACTATGTAACCGTCAGGCGAGATGATGATGCCGCTTCCCAGGCCGTGCTCAATCTGCGGCCCGCGGCGCATTTGCGGGAAACCGAAGCCGAACGGACCGAAGAACTGCTGAAATGGATTCTGTTCCTGATTGTCCGGAGCCTGGCTCTGGCCCTGCATTTGAAATCCCTGGCTGCGGCTCTTTGCCGTTACCGTCACGTTGACCACAGCGGGCGTTACGCGAGCGGCAACCGCCTCCACTGCATGGTCGAGCGCGGTCAGCGCGTTTACAGTGTTATCGTTTAACGCAGGCGCGGCGGGCGCTGCCGTTGCGGCGCTTGCATCTGCGGGTTTAAGAATCTCATAACTGCCCACGCCAGCCGTCAGTGCCAGCGCCAGTGCGCCTGCTATGATCCGGTTCTTCATGAACAAATTCCCTTGCTTACTCAGCCACATCTTCATGTCTCACCCTTCTTCCTTCATCAACTAAGAATTTAGTTATACAAATTAACAAAATTCCCGGCGCCACCTGGCGGCAAACGCAGCTCGCCTAAGTTTTGCTGGGAATGGATTTCTGAAGCTGATCGACCGGCACCAGCCAGCGCAGTTGCTGAATTTGGACCTGCCAGCCGTGCGCCCCGGCTGTAATTACCTGTCGTGTCTCGATGACGAGAACAAACTCACGCTGCTGTTCGCTCGCATGAACTTTGTGGGCGTCTCGTCCCTGCCCATAGCGCGCCAGAACCATGGGTGGAGTTTCCGGACGCACCGTCTTCATCTGCGCGATCCGCGGCTTGATTGCCTTTGGCTGCTCCCTGTGCCTCGCCGGCACATAGAGCGATTTCAAATTCTGGCGATCCTTCGCATTTAGCCTGGTCTCCGCCGGCCATGCATGAACGTCGGCCGCACGTTCAGCAACGGCGAGATGCGAAGGAGCCACCGCCTCATCTCCACGCGAGGCCGTAATGGCCCGCGATGCAGTTGCAGAGCCAATGCCATCGCCCACCGTCACCAATTCGGGCGCCGATGAAACCGAGACGCCGCTGATCAATGCCAATGCGACCACTGCAGGAATGGCAGGCTTCCAGCTCTTTGTGCTCTCTGCGCGATTGGGATCCAATATCCGGCCCACCCGGACGGAAAGTTGCCGCATGCGGTTCACTGCAGCCTGGGCCAGAGCGATCTGGCGGCGCATGAAGTTTTTCTCGGCCACCCGCGCCAGGCATTCAGCGTAAGTCCGCGGGCTGGCTGTTTGCGCGAGCACCGTATCGTCGCACGCTATCTCCCGCTGCATGGAAAGCTCGCGGTCCATCCACCATACCGCCGGATGAAAGAAGAGCAGAGCCTTCACAAGTTTTTGAATCAGGTTTGTCCAGTCGTCATGACGCCGCAAGTGCGCCAACTCATGCAGAAGGACGTGTTTCAGCTCTTCCCCGCCGGCTTCCTGCAGCATCCACTCAGGGAGAACTACTGCGGAGTTGAAGAAGCCCACGGCGGTGGGCACCTGCACCCGTTGTGAAACCAGGACGGAAACATGCCGGCTCTTGCTGAACTCCTCCACAATCTCCGTCAACTCACGGCCCAGCCGCTCCCGCGATACTTCCGTGGACTCTTGACGCAACCTGTGCACCTGCCACATCGCGGCCATGACTCGCATCAGGCCAATGCAGGCCAGCAACGCCCAGCCGCTAAATACCCAGATGGCCGCCGAAAGCGGCAGCGTGACAAGCCCACCGGCCGACGCCGCTCCTGCTGATCCCGCCAGCTTCAGATCAACCAGTGGCAGTAAGGCTGTGGCAACAAGGGCGGAGAACCAGACTACGAATTTTGCGCGGGAGCTGTTCCGGGGCACAAACCTCATTCCCAGCGCTACTCCTGCAACGAGTAAGGAACCTTCCACCAGAGATGACAACAGCCGTTCAAAACCGATTGCGTAAAGCGACTGCAGACCGGGAATCAGCATCATTGCTCTCCTCCCGCCGTCTGGATCAGAGCTTTCACCCGCTCAAGCTCTTCAACATCAAGATTCTTGTCTTCCAGCAGGTTCAACACCAGCAGCTCATGCGAGCTCTTGAAAAACCGATTCACCAGGTTACGGATTTCGAACCGGCTGGCCTCTTCACGGGCTATCAGGGGCGTATAGATATGCGCGCGGCCGTCCTTGGTATGTTGAACGTAGCCTTTCTTTTCCAGAATACGGATTGTCGTCAGGACCGAGTTGTAGGCCAGGGCAGGTCTCTCCGGCAGTGCTTCCAGGAGCTGATGGACTGAAGCGGGGCCCTTTTCCCAGAGCACCTCCATCAATCTAAGTTCCGCTTCAGTCAGCGTCGGCGATTGCTTTCGCGGCAACTTTTCTGCTCCTTCCCAGGTCGGTCTATTTCGTTAGACGCGCTTCAGGAGCAAATAGTAACTAATTTTTTAGTTTTTGGCAAAAACTTTCAACGCTGCCCGGATCAAGTGCTTATAAATCAATATTTTATCTAGACTTCTTCAATCCAGCATCGGAGGGCCGGCGCCTTGATCAGTCGTCACTGCCGCCTGCGCGTCTGCCGGCGGGTTGAGGAACAGGGCGATGGTGTGCAATCAGCTTTGTGATTCGGGACTGAAGCCCGAGCACGGAATCAGATAATGCCTGGATGCCTGAGCTCTGCCATGTGAATACCTGGCTATCCATATCAGCGCACAAGTCCCGGACCATATAGCTGAGCCGGCGCATTCTCTCTGAGGCGAGGAATGAAAGCAGAGGTCCGGGATTCTTGCTGGCTTCCCGCGCGTTCATCAACTCGTTGACCGTCCAGGCAGTCAGGCGCACATCATCCATGACCTGCCGAAAGTCCTGCAGCGCTGCTTTTTCCGGCGCGATTTCTTCAACTTTGAGTTCTCTATCGATTGCCCGCAATTCGGAAGCCAGCTTCCGCAAACGAGAAGAGACGTCTTCCTGACCGTCTGTCATGCTAACCGTTACCTCAATGGAGCTACAGTAGCGTAATCCGATGCTCTGACATCATTAAAAAGCTACTTATACGTTCATGCACTGATTACATCGGTAATGATCGTGAGCTGAAGACGAGAAATCTTTTGAAAATTAAAACTTTCTCATCATGCCGGAATCGGGCTAGCTTGCTGACGAGCGCAGCAGAGTTGGCACCGGCTACGCTCCTGAGTATTTTTCTGGAGAGCGTTCAAACGCATCTTTGCATCCCGCGCAGCAAAAGTAGACCCACTGCCCCTGAAACTGCGTCTTGTGGCGCGCCTTCGCAGTGTCCACCATCATTCCGCAGACAGGATCCTTTGCTTCGCTGTTCAGAACGGGTAGAGCTGTGAAAGCCGCCGGCTTCGCATGAGTTGCAGTGGCTATGTTTGCCGAGTTGCGCAGCTTTACGATTTCCGCCAGAATGCTGACGGCAATCTCCTGCGGCGATCCCGCCCCGATGTTCAGCCCCGCAGGCGCATGCACCTGATCCAGCTTTGCCTGCGAGATGCCCCTGCTGCGGAGATACTCAAATACCTTTCCCGATTTCGTTTTGCTGGCCACGAACGCGACATAACCGGCCTCAGATTTCACCGCCTGCTCCAGAGCCTCTTCGTCTCCCTCTCCCTGCGTGGAGACCACCACGAAACTTTTTGGTGTGATCTTGGCCTCGCTGAGGTTGAAGTCTTTGGCCTGCAGTAATTCGGCATCGGCAAAGTACTCGCGCTTGAGTTCCTCAGCCGCAACCACTGATACCGCATAGCCAATGTCCCTGCTCAGGCGGGCCAGAGCCTGTGCAATCGGCGATCTGCCAAGGACCACAACGTGGGGACTGGGCAGCACCGGTTCAATGTAGATATCCAGCGCGCCTCCGCTGTGGCAGGTCATGGTGTAGTCCACAATTCCCTCTTCTGAGCCGTCGGCCGACGGGCTTATGCGCACCAGCCGCGGACGGTGATCCGCCAACGACTTCAGGGCTTCCTTGATGACAACCGGTTGCGCGCAGCCTCCGCCGATCCATCCCCAGATTTCCCCATTGGGATGGATGATGGCTTTATCCCCCGGCTTACCTGAACTTGGCGCCTGGCAGCGCACCACCGTGGCCGTCGCAAATAATTCTCCGCGCGCAATCAACTCAGCCGATTTTTTGAGGAAGTCGTCCAACATTTTCTTCAGCAGCTAATTCCGCCCTAAATGTTTCTCCAACTCAAGCAAACTCTCCAGGTTATGCCCCGGAGCGAACACATCAATATAGGGTAAGGCCGCGCTCATTCCTCGCGTGACCGGCTCGTAGTCTTTCATGCCCAGTAAGGGATTGAGCCATATCAGCTTGCGCACCCGCCCCTTGATGGCAGCCAGCTCTCCCGCCAGAAATTCAGGCTCGCCGGTATCCCAGCCATCACTCAGGATAATGAAGATTGTGTCACGCGTGAGCAGCCGGCGCGCGTGATGGAAATTAAATTCGTGGAGCGACTCGCCAATCTGTGTCCCGCCTGACCAGCCTGCCGATTCCTGCGCCAGCGCCTGCAATGACTGCTTCAGATCGCGGCTCCTCAGCAGCACTGTGATGTCGGTCAGCCTTGTGCTGAACAGAAACGTATTTACCCTTCTGAAGTGCTTTTGCAGGGCATAGGCAAAACGCAGCAGAAAGAGGCTGTACGGATTCATGGAGCCGCTGATATCGAGCACAATCACCAGCCGGCTCTGCTGGATTTTGCGGTCCTTGAAGCTTAGCTCCACGGGATGGCCGCCACGGTGGATATTCCGGCGAATCGTGCGCCGCAGATCGATTTGCCGCCCATCGGTCATGATCTTCAATCGCCGCGAGACGCGCAGGCTCATTCGTTTGAGCAGGTGTGAGGCAATCTTCTCCAGTTCCGCCAGGTCATTCTGTGTCACCTGGGAGAAATCTGCCTTCCTGAGCCGCTCGCCGCTGCTGGCGCCAAGAATAAACCTTCCGCCCTCTTCCTTTGCTTCGCCTGATGGGGCATTTCCGGCAAGCGAAACCGCACTGCTTTTTGATTGCTCCTTTTGCTGCCCGCTCCCGTCAGTTCCTGGCCGCTTTCCGGCATTCGCATCCGCGTCACGCCAGAAGATCCAGAACAGATGCTCAAACCGGTCCCATTCTTCCTTGCTCGAACACAGCACAGAGCGCAACCCAACCTTAAGCAACCCGCGATCTTCAATTCCAACCAGCCGCGCTACTTCGAGAGCATCAACACTTTCTTTAATCCCCGCGGAAAGGCCTTCAGCACGCACGAACCGGCAGAAGCTTGTGATGATCTCCGCCATGCTGCCCGGCTGTTCCGTCATGCTTATCCTGCTTCCGAAATCAGGCTCTCAACCCCAGCGGCTTTGATTTTGGCTGCGTCTTCCACCGATTTTGACAGGCACCCAAGAGTTGCTTCCGCTGTGGCCGCATCCAGTTTGCGCCGGTTGAGCGACATTAAAGCCTGCGCCCAATCAAGAGTCTCAGCCACCCCCGGAGATTTGCTCAAGTGAAGCTTCCTCGCCTGCTGCACAAAACTCACCACCTGCCGCCCAAGCTCCTCTTCGATGCCAGGGATCCGGGCGGTTACGATTCTCAGTTCTTTCTCCAGGCTTGGATAGTCGATCCAGTGGTAGAGGCAGCGCCGCTTCAGGGCGTCACTGAGCTCGCGGCTGCGATTGGACGTGAGAATAACGAACGGCACATGACGAGCGCGAATTGTGCCCAGCTCAGGAATGCTGATCTGAAAATCGGAAAGCAATTCAAGCAGGAATGCTTCAAATGCCTCGTCCGCTCGGTCGACTTCGTCCACCAGCAGTACCGGCGAGGTTTCCGGAGCCTGGATAGCCTGCAACAGCGGCCGTTCCAGCAGAAATTCGCGGCTGAAGATGTGCTTTTCTTTTTCCTCGACCGACTCGTTGGTGCCCTCTTCAATCTTGATGGCCAGCAGTTGCTTCTGGTAGTTCCACTCGTAGACGGCCG
>JBLMYN010000247.1:0-2565 GCA_050258305.1 Actinomycetota bacterium | reverse complement strand
AAAAAGCGGTTGAAGCAGGAAGATCAGCAGGGCGAAGGCAAGCGCGAAAGCGCCTCGCAACAGCAACAACCACCAGTTCTCGATCCATGCGCGAATCATGGGGCGCTCCTGTTCTGCTGTGTTCCTGGGGCAAGAAGCGCAGCTTCGTTCTGTGCCGAGTGTCTCACTGTCATTTCTGCATTGCTGTGACTGTACTCACAAGGCCAACTGCGGCTTTCACCGCAGAGGCGGAACCGATTTGGCGCCTGATGCCAGGCCCATCTCCTGGTGCTGCCTTCATTCTTTAAGATGCAGCACAGCCGTGACCACGCCGTCTTCGGGAGGCGAAAAGCGGAATCCGGCACGGGCAAACATGTCTTTCATCCCATAGTTGTCCGAGAGAGTTGCGCCCTCGAGTCCTGAGATGCCTTCTTGCCTGGCGATATGGATCATCTTTTCCAGAAGCAGCGTGCCCAGTCCCCGGTTCTGGAATTTGTCCGCCACCAGGAAAGCCACTTCCGCGGTGTTGTCTGAGTGCTTGCGAATCAATCGGCCGATTCCCGCAAGACGCCGTGTACCCTGGTCGTCCATGTATTCAGCGACAATCGCGACCTCGCGATCGTAATCGATAAAACACTTGGTGAACAGACGCTCGTGCGAAACGCGAAAATCCAGCTTCAGCGGCAGGAAAAATCGCATATAAACGCTGGTTTCGGAGAGCTGGTGATGGAAGTCCACCATAAGCGCTTCGTCATCCGGACGGATGGGACGAAGCGTAAAATCCGTGCCGTCACTGGTCTGCCAGGTCCAGACATACTGGCTGGGATAAGGACGGATTGCAGGGCGAGGTAGATCGGGGTCCTGCACTGTAGCCGGGTGCAGGATAACGCGCGCGTCCAGCGCCAGCAGGCCTTCCGGACTCGCCAGCAGGGGATTGATCTCGATGTCAGCAATCCGAGGGTTTTCGACCACGAGTTCGCTGAAACGAACCAGCAACTCCTGTAATCGCTCAATGTCCACCGGTTTGTTGCCGCGTACGCCTTTCAGGGCCTGCAGGATGCGGGTATTTTCCATCATTCGCATCGCCAGGGTGGTGGTAAGCGGCGGTAGAGCGTGGGCGCGGTCACGCAATACCTCCACTAATTGTCCGCCCAGGCCAAAGACCATGACAGGCCCAAACTGCGGGTCTGTCGAGCTGCCCAGGATCAGTTCATACCCGGCAGTCTTGATCATCGGCTGGACGGTTACGCCCTGGAAAGCGCCATCACTCGCGAATGCAGCTTCAATGGCAGCAAAGGCCTCGCGTACGGAATCGGCATTGCGCAGGTCCAGTCTTACTCCGCCACGGTCAGATTTGTGCGTCACCGTTTCAGAGTGGAGTTTGAGGACAACAGGGAACCCGAGAGCTTGCGCCGCTGCCACAGCTTCGTCGGCGGAAAGCGCGATTTTGCAAGGCGTGACAGGCAGCTCATAGGCTGCAAGAATCTGTTTGGACTCATGCTCGGTGAGGACGGTGCGGCCCTTGTGCTGGGCTTCCGCGATAATTGCAGCGACGCGCTTCGGCCCATCCTGCGGAAGTTCTCCGGTGAACTCGGGCGCTTCGTACAACGCCTGCAAGTTCGAACTGTAACGCCACATTGACGCGAAACTGCGGGCCGCGTCGTCAGGATATTCAAACGTGGGTATCTTCGCTTCATTCAAAAGGTTTGCCGCGATCTGCATGCGAGCGCCCCCCATCCAACTCGCCAGCAGCGGCTTGGGAATGCTTTCCGCCGCTCGGCTGAGCAGGGTGGCGGACTTTTCCGGCTCCGTCATGCCCTGTGGCGCAAGGATGGAAAGGACGGCGTCACAATTGGTGTCACGAGAGACAATCTCCAGCGCCTTGACGTACATCTCAGGGCTGGAATCGCCCAGGGTATCCACCGGATCGTCGTGGCTCCATGCCTGCGGTAAGAACTTGTCCAGAGCATCCCGTGTATCTTGCGAAAGCGGCGCAAGCTGTCCGCCGTTGGCGAGCAGCGCGTCCGTGGCAAGCACGCCTGCGCCGCCGGCGTTCGTGACCACAGCCAGCCGCGGTCCACGCGGCCTCGGTTGCTTGCTGAGCACCTCCGCCATATCGAACAGTTCGCCAATCGTATCCACGCGCAGGATGCCGCAACGGCGGAATGCGGCCTCAAACACTTCGTCAGACCCGGTGATTGCGCCGGTGTGCGATGCGGCGGCCTTGCGGGCCGCTTCCGAGTGTCCTGGTTTGATTACGATGATCGGCTTTCGCAACGCGACTTCACGAGCCGCTGAGAGGAAGCTGCGCGCGTCTCCAATCGATTCCATATAGATGAGAATGCTGGAGGTATAAGCATCGTCGCCGAAATGGTAGATCAGATCGCCCCAGTTGACATCGAGCATGGAGCCCACGGAGACAAATCCGCTGAAACCGACATTTTCTCTCCGGCTCCAGTCGAGAATAGCCGTGCAGAGAGCGCCGCTCTGGCTTAGAAATGCGATATTGCCGGGCAGAGCATTGGATTGCGCGAAGGTTGCATTGAGCCCGGTCCGGGGGTTCATGATGCCCAGACAATTGGGGCC